>RFGD01000428.1 GCA_003696705.1 Alphaproteobacteria bacterium
CCCGCCGGCATGACGAGATGCGCCGTCATGGCCACCTGCGTGGCCGAGAGGTTCCAGACGTGGAGGTCATGCACCCCCTCGACGCCCGGCAGGTCCAGAAGGAAACGTTCCAGCGCGGCGGGGTCGACATGGCGCGGCACGCGGTCGAGAAGGGCCCCGGCCGCCGTCCGAAACAGATCCCACGCCGTCCAGGCGATGACGGCGCTGACGCCGATCGCCACCAGGGGATCGGCAATGGTCCAGCCGGTCAGAAGGATGAGCGCCGCCGCGACCACCACGGCAACCGAGACGGCGGCGTCGGCGACAAGGTGCAGATAGGCCCCGCGCGCATTCATGTCGTGCCCGTGCCCGCGGAAGAGAAGCGCCGAGCCCGCATTGACCCCGATCCCGACCAGCGCCACGGCCAGGATCCAGCCGCCCGGCAGGGGCACCGGATGGGACAGGCGGCCGATCGCCTCCCACATGACGGCGCCGGCGCCGACGAGGATGGCGGTCGCATTGGCGAAGGCGGCCATCACCGTGGCCCGCCCGAACCCATAGGAATAGGTGCGGCTTGCCGGCCGCGCCGCCAGCCATACCGCGCCCCAGGCGATGAGGAGCCCCGCGACATCGGTCAGGTTGTGGGCGGCGTCGGCCAGAAGCGCCAGCGAGCCGGTGGCGAAACCGGCCAGCGCCTCGACCACGACATAGGCGACGTTGAGCCCGACGGCGAGCCGGAAGGCCGGCGTCAGGTCGGCAGGCCGCCGCGGGACGCCGTGCCCGTGTCCCCCATGCCCGTGGCCCCCGTGCCCGTGCGCCCCGTGCCCGTTCCCCTCGGGCGCGTCGTGGCCGGGATGCGCCTCGGGCGCGGCGGCCGCCGCGTCATGCAGGCGCGGCGTGCCCCGGTCCCTGCCGCTCGGCGCTTCCGGCCCCCCGGTGCCCGCCGCGACCCCGTCCATGGTGTCTTTCCCGCGCATCGCTCCTATCCGACCGTCACGCCGAAGACATAGCCCACCGCGGCCGTCGCCGCCATGGCCGCCGCGCCCCAGAAGAGGATCCGCCAGAGCGCCGGCCAGGCCGGCGCCCCGCCGACCCGTGCCGACAGGACGCCCAGGATGGCCAGCGCCACGAGCGAGGCCCCCGTCGCCGTCGTCCCCATCGCCCCGGGGCGGGCGACGAGGACCGCCGCCAGGGGGAGCGTCGCCCCCGCCGCGAAGGCCGCGGCCGAGGCGATTGCCGCCTGCAGGGGCCGGGCGCGCTGGCCCGGGACCAGCCCCAGTTCGTCGCGGGCGTGGGCGCCCAGGGCATCGCGCGCCGTCAGCTGCGCGGCCACCCGGCCGGCCAGATCGGCATCGAGGCCGCGCTCCATGTAGATCGCGGCCAGCTCGGCCTCCTCGAGCTCGGGGCGGGTTTCGTGCTCTGCGCGCTCGCGGGCCAGGTCGGCCTCTTCGATGTCGCGCTGCGAACTGACCGAGACGTATTCGCCCGCCGCCATGGACATGGCGCCGGCCACGGCCCCGGCGACGCCGGCCAGAAGGACCTCGGCCCGGGCGCTGCCGGCAGCGGCGACGCCGGCCACCAGCGAGGCGGTCGAGACGATGCCATCGTTGGCGCCCAGAACCGCCGCCCGCACCCAGTTCGCGCGCGTCACGAAATGCTGCGCCGCCCCGGCGGCCTTCGCCCCGCCCCTGGCCTTGTCCATGTCCCGCTTCCTGTCCCGCTTCCCGTTCCGTTCCCTGTCCCCGGCCCTGCCGGTCCCGTCCGTCTGCATGTGGCGTCTCCCGAATCCGTCGCGTCGATCGCGTGTCATTCTTGACGCCCACGCCCGGCGCGCCTTGATCGGCGTCAAGCGCCCCGCCCCACCCCGGCATCCCGAAGGACCCAAGCGATGCACGATGTCGTCACCGAACCCGCCCGGGCCGTGCCGGTCATCCACAGGACGGGCGTCCTTGTCGTCGGCTCGGGGCCCGGCGGGCTGGCCGCGGCGCTTGCCGCCGCCCGCGCCGGCGCCGAGGTGACGCTGGTCGAGCGTTTCGGCTGCATGGGCGGCAACATCACCACCGTCGGCGTCGAGGGGTTTGCCTGGTATCGCCACCCCGCCACGGTCGAGGCCGGCGGGCTGGGCCGCGAGTTCGAGGAACGCGCCAAGGCCATGGGCGCCGCCGTGCCCGAAAGCCAGTCGCAAAGCCACGAACTCGATTCCGAGGGCTTCAAGCTGGTGGCCGACCGCCTCGTCGAGGAGGCGGGCGTGCGGCCCATGCTGCACCGGCTGTGCGTCGCCCCGGTCATGGAGGGCGACCGCATCCGCGGCATCGTCACCGAATCGAAGGCCGGCCGCGAGGCCATTCTGGCGCGGGTCGTCATCGACGCCACTGGGGACGCCGACATCGCGCATCGCGCGGGGGCGCCGACGCGCAAGACCCCGCCCGAGGAGATGCAGGCCGCCTCGGTCATGTTCCACCTGGCCGGGGTGGACAAGCGCCGCTTCCTAAAGGCCGTCGAGGCCGATCCGCAGACCTATGCCGACTGGTCCTCGGGCGAATGGCAGGTCGAGACGACCGGCAAGGAGGACGACATGTTCTCTCCGTTCCTGCGCAAGCCCTTCGAGAAGGCGGCCGAGGCGGGCATCATCCCGCCCCACATCAACACCATCGGCGGCACGTGGGGCGCGGTCCACGATACCGGAGAACTGACCTACATGAACCTCGTCCACCTGCCCGGCGTGGACGGCACCGACCCCGAGTCCATGACCCGGGCCGAGATCGAGGGCCGGGCCCAGGCCATGATGGCCATCGAGGCGCTGCGCCGCTTCATGCCCGGCTGCGAGGGGGCGCGGCTGCGCAACTTCGGCATGACCATCGGCATCCGCGACACGCGCAAGATCGACGCGCACCACAACCTGACCGAGGCCGACGTCCGCCACGAGGGCCGTTTCGAGGACACGATCGGCATCTACCCCGAGTTCATCGACGGCTACGGCGTCCTCATCCTGCCGACGACGGGGCGCTACATGCAGATCCCCTATCGCGCCCTTCTGCCGAAGCGCGTGCGGGGGCTTCTGGTGGCCGGGCGGGCCATCGGCGGCGACCGCATCGCCCATGCGGCGACGCGCAACATGGCCGCCTGTGCCGTCACCGGTCAGGGCGCCGGCGTCGCCGCCGCGCTTGCCGTGGCGACGGGCCGCGACCCCGATGCGGTCGACATCGGCGCGCTGCAAGACGCGATCGCCCGGCAAGGGGTGCGCGTCTTCTGACCCGGCCAGCCCCGCCACGGCACCCGTATGCGCGCGCGTCGAGGGGACCCAAGGGGCGACGGGGTAGGACGCCTGACAAGGCGGGCGGACAGGGCCGGCGCGCAAGGAAACGCGCCACACCGCGCGAAAAATGCCGCGGGCCCCCTTCCCTCCGGCTCATCCTTCGGTAGAAGGGCCGCGGGGCAGCGCCGCCGGCCATGCGACCGGCTCATGCGACCGGCCGGCCGCCCCGGCAGGGGCAGGAGCGGACGAACGATGCATGTCATCCTGACGGTCAACGCGGCGTGGAACGTCTGGAACTTCCGCCTGCCGGTGGTGCGCGCGCTTCTGGCCGAGGGCCACCGCGTCACCGTCCTTGCCCCGCCGGACGAGACGGTGCCGAAGCTCGAAGCCATGGGCTGTGCCTTCCGGCCGCTTGCCATGCGGCCCCAGGGGCTCAACCCGGCCGAGGCGCCGGCGCTCTGTCTTCGCCTGGCCCGCGCCTTCCGCCGGGAAAGGCCCGACATCGTCCTTGGCTACACGATCAAGAACAACGTCTTCGGCGCCATGGCGGCCAAGGCGACGGGCACGCCGTTTCTGCCGAACGTCACGGGCCTTGGCACCGCCTTCCTGGCCGGCGGCCTTCTGCAGCGGGTGGCCGAGGCGCTCTATCGCCGTGCCTTTCGCGGCCTTCCCGTCGTCTTCTTCCAGAACGAGGACGACAGCACCCTTTTCACCGCGCGCGGGCTGGTGCACCCGGGGCAGGTGCGGCTTCTGCCCGGCTCGGGGATCGACCTTCGCCGTTTCGCGCCGGCCCCGATGCCCGAGGACCCGGAGGCGCCCGTCTTCCTGATGATCGCCCGGCTCCTGCGCGACAAGGGCGTCCACGAATACGTCGATGCCGCCCGAGAGGTGCGCGCTCGCCACCCCGCCGCCCGCTTCCGGCTTCTGGGCGCCGTCGGGGCCGACAACCGCACCGCCGTCGACCGCGCGACCGTGGACCGCTGGGTCGCCGAAGGGGCCATCGAGTATCTTGGCACCGCGCCGGACGTCCGGCCCCATATCGCCGCCGCCCATTGCGTCGTCCTGCCGTCCTATCGAGAGGGGGCGCCACGCACGCTCATCGAGGCGGCCGCCATGGCCCGCCCGCTCATCGCCACGGACGTGCCGGGCTGCCGGGCCGTCGTCCGCGACGGTGAGACCGGGTTTCTCTGCGCCCCGCGGAGCGCAAGGGCGCTTGCCGCCGCCATCGAGCGTTTCCTTGCTCTCGACGCGCCCCGGCGGGCCGCCATGGGTGCCGCCGGGCGCGCCTTCATGGAAGAGGCCTTCGACGAGGCGCTGGTCGTCGAGGCCTATGCCCGCGCCATCGCCGAGCTTGTCCCGGCCGGCGGGCGCGGCTGACCGCCCCACGGGTCGCCGCCGGGGCCTGGGAACGCGGCCTTGCAAGGCGGGCGCCCATCCTCTAACAGGGCCCGGCGCGCCGGCCTGCGGAAAGGCCGCCCCGCCCTCCCCCGGACAGCCCCACCGGACAACCTTGAATTGCGACGGCAAGCGTGATACCGTTCAATCCTGAACGATATGGCTTGCCACCGTTCCCATCCCTGGACACCCTTTCACGGGCCGGCCCGAAGCCGGTTCCGGTGCGGTAGCCGTGGCCGCGCCCGATCCGAAGACCCGCGCAGGTGACCGAAAACCGCCCCGACGACGCGACGCCCCCCCTCCGGGCCGCCCTGCAGGAAGAGGTGCGCTTTCGCGTCCTTCGCCTTCTGCAGAACAACCCGGAGATGAGTCAGCGAGAGCTTGCCGCCGCCCTGGGCGTCAGCCTTGGCCGGGTCAACTATGTCCTCAAGGCGCTGGTCGAGAAGGGGCTCGTCAAATTCGCCAACTTCTCGGCCGCGCCGGACAAGCGGCGCTATGCCTACGTGCTGACGCCCCGCGGCCTCGCGGAAAAGGCCGCCCTGACCGGCCGCTTCCTGCGCCGCAAGACCGCCGAATTCGAAGCCCTGAAAGCCGAGATCGAGGCCCTCCGGGGCGAACTGTCCGAAAGCGCCGACGAAGCGGGAAGGCGGCAGGGGCATGCCCCGGGTCTTCCTGACAGCGACACCATCTGAACCTCATGGACACATCAATGCCCGACAACAGCCCCGAACGCGTTCTCGTCACCGGCACGGCCGGGTTCATCGGCTTTCACCTGGCGCGCCTTCTTCTGGACGAGGGGTTCCGCGTCCATGGCTATGACGGGATGACGGACTATTACGACGTCAACCTGAAGAAGCGCCGCCACGCGATGCTTCTGCAAAGCCCGAATTTCACCGCGACCGAGGCGATACTCGAGGATCAGGAGACCCTCGACCGCATCGCCGACGAGTTCCGGCCCGACGTCATCGTGCACCTCGCCGCGCAGGCCGGCGTGCGCTACAGCCTCGAGAACCCACGCGCCTATATCGACGCCAATGTCGTCGGCACCTTCAACGTCATGGAGGCGGCCCGGCGGCTTCAGGTGCGGCACCTGCTGATGGCCTCGACCTCGTCGGTCTACGGGGCCAATACCGACATGCCCTTCCACGAGACCGAGAAGGCCGACACCCAGCTGACCATCTATGCCGCCACCAAGAAGGCGACCGAGAGCATGGGCCATGCCTATGCGCATCTGTGGAACCTGCCGACGACCATGTTCCGCTTCTTCACGGTCTACGGCCCCTGGGGGCGGCCCGACATGGCGCTCTTCAAGTTCACGCGCGGCATCCTCGAAGGCACGCCCATCGACATCTACAACAACGGCGAGATGTGGCGCGACTTCACCTATGTCGAGGATCTGGTGCGCGGCATCCGGCTTCTGATCGACGCCGCGCCGGTGCGCCCCGAACGCCCCGAGGACGTCCCCGAAGGCGACAGCCTGTCGCCCGTCGCTCCCTTCCGGATCGTCAACATCGGCAACTCGGACAAGGTTCGCCTTCTCGATTTCATCGACGCGATCGAGGCCGAGCTCGGCCGGCCCGCCATCCGCAACTACATGGAGATGCAGAAGGGCGACGTGCCGGCCACCTGGGCCGACGCCTCGCTCCTCGAGCGCCTCACCGGCTATCGCCCGCAGACGGAC
>RFGD01000070.1 GCA_003696705.1 Alphaproteobacteria bacterium
AGCTTCGTCCTCGACACCGGCGGCGCGCTTGCCGTGCAGTTTCCGGCCTTCGACGAGACCGTCGATCACGTCACCTTCAGGCGCACCGGCGATGGCTGGCGGGCCGAACCGGGCCGGAAGGAGATCCTTGGCGACACATGGGAAAGCGACTACCGCGCCATGGTCGAGGGGCTGCGCGACTATCTTTCGAAGTCCGGCTTCTCGTCGGTGGTCCTGGGCCTTTCCGGCGGCATCGACAGCGCCCTGGTCGCCGCCATCGCGGCGGACGCCATCGGGCCCGACAACGTGCACGCGCTGATGCTGCCCAGCGAATACACCTCGACGGCCTCGCTCGAGGATGCCGAGCGTGTCGCCCGCAACCTTGGCTGTCGCCTCGACGAACTGTCGATAGAAGCGCCGCGATTGGCCGTCGCGCGGGCGCTCGATCCGCTCTTTGCCGGCACCCGCCCCGACGTGACCGAGGAGAACATCCAGTCCCGCCTGCGCGGGCTCCTTCTCATGGCGGTGTCGAACAAGTTCGGCCGAATGCTTCTGACCACCGGGAACAAGTCCGAGATCGCCGTCGGATATGCGACCATCTACGGCGACATGGCCGGTGGCTACAATCCGATCAAGGACCTTTTCAAGACGCGCGTGTTCGAAACCTGCCGATGGCGAAATGCCCATCACAGGCCCTGGATGAAGGGGCCGGCGGGCGAAGTCATCCCCGAACGCGTCATCGACAAACCGCCCTCTGCCGAGCTTCGGCCGGGGCAGCGGGACGCCGACACGCTGCCACCCTACGTTACGCTTGATCCCATTCTCGAGCGGCTGATCGAACGCGACCTGTCGGTCGGAGAGATCGTCGCCGAGGGCTACGAGCGCGCCACGGTCGAGCGCGTCTTTCGCATGATCCGCCTTTCCGAGTGGAAGCGGCACCAGTCCGCGCCGGGCGTCCGCCTGACGCCGCGCGCCTTCGGTCCCGACTGGCGCTACCCGATCGTGAACCGCTGGACGGACCCGACGTGAACGCACCGACGTCTGCCCCCCTCTTCCTGGCCGCCGCGGCCGTGCTCGAGATTGCGGGATGTTTCGCCGTCTGGGCCTGGTGGCGCGCCGGCGCCAGCGCGCTGTGGCTTGCACCCGGCGCCGTGGCACTTGGCCTTTTCGCCCTGTCGCTGGCGCAGGTCCCGGCTGCCTTCGCCGGAAGGGCCTATGCGACCTATGGTGGCGTCTACATAGCGGCCAGCCTCTTGTGGGGATGGGCCGTCGAGGGCCAGCGACCCGACAGCTGGGACATTGCCGGTGCCGCAATCTGCCTTCTCGGGGCCGGCGTCATCCTGTTTGCCCCGCGCGGTTGACAGGCGGCTATTCCCACCATTGGTCAACGGCGGCGATGTCATCATCCGACCAGCCGAAGTGGTGCGCCAGTTCGTGCACGACGACGTTGCGGACCAGCGCTTCGAGCGACACGCCGGGCCTCGTTGCAAGCTCGGCCAGGATGGGACGGCGGAACAGGCGAATGACATCCGGTGCCAGCGGCTGGTCGAAGACCGACTTCTCGGTCAGCGGAATGCCTTCGTAGAGCCCGGTGAGCGAGAGCGGATCCTCGATGCCGAGTTCCTCGAGGACATCTTCGGGCGGCATCTCCTCGACCTCGAGCGCCACGGAGGCCGCCATCGAGCGGAAGGGTTCGGGAAGGGTGCCGACGACATCGCGCGCCATGGCCAGAAGCGCACCGACATCCGCTTCGGCATCCGCGCCGGCGTCTCCACCGACCCCTTGCCGGCCCCTTCGCGGCCCGCCCCTTCCGTTCCGGTCCACCGCAAACCTCCCCGGTCGCTTGCGCGTCGTCCCGGTTGATATGGACAAATCCGGGGTGTTGTGAAAGACCACGCGCGGCAAGGAGGCCCCAGAAGATGTCCGTCGTCACCCGTTTTGCGCCCTCGCCCACCGGTTATCTGCACGTGGGCAACCTGCGCACCGCGCTTTTCAACTTCCTCATCGCCCGCAAGGCGGGCGGGACCTTCATCTTGCGCTTCGACGATACCGACCCGGAGCGCTCGCGCCCGGAGTATGTCGAGGCGATCCGAGAGGATCTCGAGTGGCTCGGTCTTCACTGGGACCGGGAAGAGCATCAGTCGGCGCGGCTCGAGCGATACGCGGATGCCGCGGATCGGTTGCGCGCGATGGGCCGGCTTTACGAATGCTTCGAGACCCCGACCGAACTTGACCTCAAGCGCAAGAAACAGCTGAACATGGGCAAGCCGCCCGTCTATGACCGCGCCGCCCTGCGACTGGACGAGGCCGAGCGCGAAAGGCTGCGGGCCGAGCGCAAGGGCTACTGGCGCTTTCTTCTCGAGCACAAGCGCATCGAGTGGGAAGACGGCATCCTGGGGCCGGTGTCGATCGACGCGGCAAGCGTCTCGGACCCGGTGCTGATCCGGGCCGACGGTCAGGTCCTCTATACGCTCGCCTCGGTCGTCGACGACATCGAGATGGGCATCACCCATGTCGTTCGCGGCGCCGACCACGTCACGAACACGGCGACCCAGATCCAGATCATCGAAGCCCTCGGTGCAAGGCCGCCGGCCTTTGCCCATCACTCGCTTCTGACCGGCCCGAAGGGCGAGGCGCTGTCGAAGCGCCTTGGCACGCTGTCGATCCGCGACCTTCGCGCACAGGGGATCGAGCCGATGGCCATCCTGTCGCTTCTCGCGCGGCTCGGCTCGTCGCAGCCGGTCGAACTCTGCCACAGCATTGACGAGATCGCGCAAGGGTTCGATCTGTCGAGCTTCGGCGCCGCCCCGACAAAGTTCGACCCCGCCGATCTTCGGCCGCTCACGGCGCGTTACCTGCAGTCGCTCCCCTACGAGGCCGTGGCCGGGGATCTGCGCGCCGCAGGCGTGCCCGACGACCTTGCGCCCGCCTTCTGGCAGGTCATTCGCGAAAACGTCGAGACGCGGGCCGACATCGCACGCTGGTGGTCCATCGCCGCCGAAGGCGCGACCCCGGCCGTGGACGACGAGGACCGCGAATTCGTCGCCGAGGCGCTGAAGATGCTGCCGCCGCCGCCCTTCGACGAAACCACGTGGAAGACCTGGACGGAAGCCGTCAAGGAAAGGACGGGGCGCAAGGGCAAGGCGCTCTTCATGCCGCTTCGCAAGGCGCTCACCGGACAGTCGCGCGGCCCCGACATGGCCGCACTCATGCCGTTCCTGCGCAAGGTGCCGACCCGGGTCTGAGGTCTGCCGTTCAGCCCTTCCGGGGACGCACGCCCAGACGGGCAAGCTCGGCCCGCAGCATTGCGCGCACGCGCTCGTCGGTCGGACGGTGCCGCGGATAGATCGGCGCTTCGAGATCGTCGAGCACCGGCCCGTCCCAGCCATCGGTCGTGTCGAAGAACGCACCGACGCCGGGCTCGCCCCAGACCGCCAGAAACCCCTCGGCCACGACCTCGAGATAGCTCATCAGGATCGGGTGATCGGGGCTTGGCGGCCGGGTCAGTTC
>RFGD01000429.1 GCA_003696705.1 Alphaproteobacteria bacterium
CCTATCCGAAGCGAAAGGCGCTTTCGACCACGCCCAGGACATGATCCTCGAGCGTTTTCACGCCCCTGTCCGCGCCGGCCGCGCCGGCCGCCACGTGAATGGGGATCAGGTGCTCCTCTCTCGGGTGCGCATCCCGGGCGCCGGGGGCCACGGTCCATTGCGCCAGCAGGGTGTTGCGTTCCTCGGGGTCGCTCCGGGTCACCGCGCCGGTCAGCCAGCGATCGAAGGCAAGCCCGTGGACCTCGCCCGCTTCGCCGCCCCGCATCGCCCGCATCATCCGCGTCAGATTGTGATAGCTGTTTCCCGAGCCGACGATCAGGACACCCTCGTCCCGCAGGGGTGCGAGCGCCCGGCCAGCGGCAAGATGCGCCGCGGGGTCGAGATCGGCGCGAAGGGAAAGCTGAACGGTCGGGATGTCGGCAGCCGGAAAGGCAACCTTCAGCGGAACGAACACTCCGTGATCGTAGCCGCGCGCGGCATCCTCGGCCGTTTCGAAGCCGGCGCCTTCGAGAAGCGCCCGGACGCGCCTTGCAAGACCCGGATGTCCGGGCGCCGGCCATTCCAGTCGATAGGTATGGGCCGGAAACCCGGAATAATCGTAAAGGAGGGGCGGGGCAGGGTTGCTCAGCACCGTGAACACGGGCGCTTCCCAGTGGCCGGAGATGACCAGAAGCGCCTTCGGTCGCTCGGGCAGCGTGCCGGGCAGGGCTTCCAGAAAGGCGCGCTGCCGGTCCCAGGTATCCGGCGGATCCCAGTCCATGAAGAAGCAGGGGCCGCCCCCATGGGGAATGAACAGGCTTGGCTGTCGGCTCGGCATGTCCGATCCCTTTTCCGTTGCGCGACCTGTCACGGGCCGAACGGCGTTTGCGACCGCGCGCCGTCGCGTTTCCGGCCGCCTCTCCCCCCTGTCACGCCGGCGTCCCTCCGCCCGGTGCGTAGGCCGACTTGACACGGCGCACCCTGTTCGCCGTCAGCCACGAGACGATCAGAAGGACCCAGGTCACGGCCGCCGGCGGCCAGCCCGGATCGCCGGCCGCGACATGTGCCGAGACGGCAAGAAGAAGATGCCAGAACATCGAGGCATAGGCCCAGTCGGCCAG
>RFGD01000430.1 GCA_003696705.1 Alphaproteobacteria bacterium
AGCCCGAAGCGCGTCACCGTCGCCGCGATGTTCATGGCCACGCCCCCCGGCAGGCGCGAAATGCGGCCGGGCACGTCAGAGCCGACACGCATGTGCGACGCCGAGCGGCCGATGATGTCCCAAAGGACAGAGCCGATGCACAGGATATCCGGTCTTGCCTTCACGGATCGCCTAATGGCCCGAAGCGCGGCCCGGCACAAGGGGGCAGGGGGCTTGAATGTCGGCGACAGTTGCGATATGCGGCCACCACTCAATCCGCAGGCGGAACCCGGGCGTTCGGGACAGACATCCCCGAAGGTCCACCGGTTGGGCTCTGGCCCCTATGGTCCCGCCGAGGCGCAAACCGGAAAGGAAAAGGACATGGCGCTTCCCGAATTCACTCTGCGCCAGCTTCTGGAAGCTGGTGTTCACTTCGGCCACAAGACCGAACGCTGGAACCCGCGCATGGCGCCCTACATCTATGGCGCGCGCAACGGCATTCACATCATCGACCTGACGCAGACGGTCCCGCTTCTGGACCAGGCGCTTCACGTCATCCGCGACACGGTCGCCAAGAACGGCCGGGTGCTTTTCGTCGGCACCAAGCGGCAGGCGCAACAGCCCATCGCCGAAGCGGCCGAGAAATGCGCCCAGTACTACATCAACCACCGCTGGCTTGGCGGCACGCTGACCAACTGGCAGACGGTGTCGAAATCGATCGAACGCATGCGCTCGATCGAGGAGCGCCTCGAACAGGGCGCCGAGGGCATGACCAAGAAAGAGCGTCTCGGCCTCGAGCGCGACCTGGCCAAGCTGCGCGCCTCGCTGGGCGGCATCCGCGACATGGGCGGTCTTCCCGACCTTCTCTTCGTCATCGACGTCAACAAGGAGGCGCTTGCGGTCGCCGAGGCCAACAAGCTGGGCATTCCGGTCGTCGCCGTCGTCGACACCAACGCCTCGCCCGAGGGGATCGACTACATCATCCCGGGCAACGATGACGCGGCCCGCGCCATTCAGCTTTACTGCGACCTGGCCGCCCGCGCCGCGCTTGACGGCATGTCGGCGCAGCTTGGCGCGGCCGGCATCGACGTCGGCGCACTCGAGGAAGCACCCGTCGAGCCGGCGCTGGCGGAAGAGGCCGCGCCCGAGGCCGAGGCCGAACGCCCGACGGCCGAAGGCTGAGACAGGACTAACCCGGCGGTCGCCCGCCCGGGCGGGCGACCCTACACGGATTCGAGCACATTGAGGAGAGCCGAAATGGCAATCACGGCTGCAATGGTCAAAGAGCTTCGCGACACCACGGGCGCGGGCATGATGGACGCCAAGAAGGCGCTGACCGAAACCGGCGGCGACATGGAAGCCGCCATCGACTGGCTGCGCACGAAGGGCCTTGCCAAGGCCGCCAAGAAGTCGGGCCGCACGGCGGCCGAGGGCCTCGTCGCCGTTGCGGTCCGCGACGGGCAGGGCGTCGCGGTCGAGGTCAACTCGGAAACCGACTTCGTGGCCAAGAACGAAGAGTTCCAGCAGATGGTCCGCGACATCGCCAATGCCGCGCTTGACGCCGGCGATGTCGAGGCGCTGAAACAGGCCAAGATCGGCGACAAGACGGTCGAGGAGATCCTGACCGAGAAGATCGCCAAGATCGGCGAGAACATGACGCTGCGCCGCATGGCCCGGATCGAGGGCGACAGCGTGGCCGCCTATGTGCACAACGCCGCCGCGGAAGGCATGGGCAAGATCGCCGTTCTGGTCGCGGTCAAGGGCGACGACGCCCAGGGCTTCGGCCGTCAGGTCGCGATGCACGTCGCGGCGACGAACCCGGCCTCGCTTTCCGAAGCCGACCTTGACCCCGCACTGGTCGAGCGCGAGCGCGCCGTGCTTTCCGAGCAGGCCCGCGAATCCGGCAAGCCCGAGCAGGTCATCGAGAAGATGGTCGAGGGCCGGATGAAGAAGTTCCTCGAGGAGGTCACGCTTCTCAACCAGAAATTCGTCATGAACCCCGACGTCACCGTGGGCGAGGCGGCGAAGGAAGCCGGCGTGGAGATCACCGGTTTCGTCCGGCTTGCCGTCGGCGAGGGGATCGAGAAGAAGGAAGAGGACTTCGCGGCCGAGGTCGCCAAGACCCTCGGCAACTGATCGGCCAGGGCGCGACACGCGCCACCCAAGAGACAGTTCGCGGAGCCGCCCCTGGGCGGCTCCGCTTTCCGTTTGTGCCGTCTTCACGATTGGGGATGAGGAGCACGACACAATTCGGAAACCTGCGTGCCGGCGAGACGGCAGGGGCAGGGGCTCCGGGATCCCGGACCTGGGGGGCACGATTCTGAAATTACAGGCGGTCCCCCCCAGGCTTGTCCGTTGGCCAACGCCATACACTCACGAACACGGCATAGATGTCACGCATCGCAGTTGCAGAAAAGTGCGGGTTTCCCTACTGCGGGCGGCCGGATCGACGGGTCAGTTCACGGGACCGTGAAGCTGGTTCATGACAACCGCCTTCACGGCCGCCTGTGTCGTGGTCTCGGCGTTCAGCGCCTCTCGCGCCAGACGAAGGTGCTTTTCGACGGTCGATGGGCGGACCCCAAGGATGCTGGCCGTGTCGGCCACCGTCTTGCCGACCGCGATCCAGTAGAGCACTTCGCGCTGGCGCATTGTAAGCGCCATCTCACCATCGTGCGGCAACGTCATGATCTTGAAGTGAAAAACGTTGCAGGCGAAGTGGATCTTCGAGCCATGGATTTCCCAAAGCTCGTCGACATCTTCCTGGCTGAGCCCGTCGTCCGCGCCAAGGCCCATCGCCGCAATCGTGCCCGGGACAAGGAAGTGAAAGGCGATCGTGTAGCCGGCGTTCAGCCCGAAGTTGCGATTGAGATCGAGAACCGCCGATTCGGCGTCGGACAGGGCGCCCGCGACCTCGTCCTCGAACATCAGCCGCCAGCTCTTGGCGCCGACCGTTCCCAGGCTGCGACGATACATCGGTGCGTCGTGGAACAGGCCGTCGGCCACGTAGCGCTGGACATATTCGGCGGGACAGGTCGACAGGACCAGCGCGCTCGAAAGATCGCCGGTCGTGCCGGGAAGCGCGAAACGCGAAGCGCCATAGATGATCTTCGAGAACGAATGCTCGCCCAGGAGATCGACAAGGACGTCCCAGGCGTCGTCGATCCGCCGGGCTTGAAGGAGGCCGTTGAGGGTGCGCACGACCATCAGCCACCCTTGTTGATGATGTCGGCCAGCGCCTCGATGGCAAGCACATAGCCCTTCGGACCAAGCCCGGTGATCTGCCCGACGGCGACGGGCGCGATATGGGAATGGTGGCGAAAACGCTCTCGGGCATGAATGTTCGACAGGTGCACCTCGATCGCGGGCAGGCCGACGCCGGCGATGGCGTCGCGAATGGCAACCGAGGTGTGGGTGTAGGCACCGGGGTTGATGACGATCGCGCGGTGACGGTCCCGCGCGTCATGAATGGCGTCGATGATGGCGCCCTCGTGATTTGACTGGAAGCAGGCAACCTGCAGGCCGCAGCGCCCGGCGGTTTCTGCACAAAGCCTCTCGATGTCCTCGAGCGTCGTCGTGCCGTAGACGCCGGGTTCCCTCGACCCCAGAAGGTTGAGGTTCGGGCCGTTGATGACAAGAATGCTGGACATGAACCCTCGGGCAATTGAAAAAACACTAGCGGCCCGGATCAGGCTGCAAGCCGAAGTGTGCCCGTCAGCGCTTCAGGACGCAAGTCTTACAGGAAGAACGATTTTTTGTGCCGGCTGTCGCGGGTTCGTTTGGGGCTGCCCAGTATAAACATAATAACGATTATGGGCGGAGTACCTGCCGGGTCAATCGAGCGCGTAGCCGGCGCCGCGCACGGTGCGGATCGGGTCCCCCCCGCCGCCGGCGCGCAAGGCCTTGCGAAGCCGTCCGACATGGACGTCGACCGTGCGCGTGTCGACATAGACGTCGCGGCCCCAGACGCGATCAAGGAGCTGATCGCGGGTCCATACGCGACCGGGATGCTCGATCAGCAGCGCAAGAAGCCGGAACTCGGTCGGCCCGAGGTGGATCTCGGTGCCGCCGCGGGACACCCGGTGGCGCGCGGCGTCAAGCTCGATGTCGCCGTGCCGGATGATCTGCCCGACGGCGGACGGCCGCGCGCGGCGAAGCTGTGCCTTCACCCGCGCCAGAAGCTCGGCGACGGCATAGGGCTTGACCACATAGTCGTCCGCCCCGGTGTCGAGCCCCCGCACGCGGTCGGCCTCTTCGCCGCGCGCCGAGAGCATGATGATGGGCGTATCGGCCATTTCCCTGCGCGCCCGCAGCTGTCGGCACACCTCGATCCCCGAGATGCCCGGAAGCATCCAGTCAAGGATGACAACGTCCGGGGCTTCCTCGGCCGCAAGGATCACGGCCTCGTCCCCCGAGCTGGCCATGACCACCCGGTAACCTGCCGCCTCGAGATTGTAGCGCAGGACTTCCCGTTGGGGCGGCTCGTCCTCGACGACCATGACGGTAGGTGTGACGGCCATCCCCTGCCCCCTCCGCCGGCCTCAGCTTTCCGGCGACTGCACGAAGCTTGTCCGGTCCCGCTTCTTGCGCTCTTCCTCGGGGCGCTCGCCGGTGACCAGGTAGATCACCTGTTCGGCGATCGAGGTGACGTGGTCGCCCATGCGCTCGATGTTCTTGGCCACGAAATGCAGGTGCATGGCGCCGGTGATGTTGCGCGGGTCTTCCATCATGTGGGTCAGCAGCTCTCGGAAGATCGCGTTGTACATCTGGTCGACGTCGCTGTCGCGGCTGCGCACGGTTTCGGCGAGTTCCGCGTCGTGCTGGATGTAGGCGTCGAGCGAGTCCTTCAACATGCCCTCGACCTCTCGGGCCATGCGGTTGAGCGAACCCACGGCCGATTCGAGGCGCGCCATTTCGCTAAGCACTTCAGAGCGTTTCGCGATGTTCTTCGCGTAGTCCCCGACCCTTTCAAGGTTGCCGGCGATGCGCATCACGGCAAGCACGGTGCGCAGGTCCGACGCCGTCGGCGACCAGAGCGCGATGATCTGCGCCGTGTCGTGCTCGATCTCTTCCTCGAGCTCGTCGATCAGCCGGTCGTTTTCGCGCACCTTGCGGGCAAGTTCGGGATCGCGGTCGGTGAGCGCGGTCATCGCCTCGGAAATGGCCGCCTCGACCAGCCCGCCCATGCGCACGATCTTGGCCTGAACCGCTTCAAGTTCGCGGTCGAAGGCCCTGACAATGTGATGTTTATCGGTCATGTGCTTGCTCCCTCAGCCGATCCGCCCGGTGATGTAGGCTTCGGTCCGCTCGTCGCGAGGATTGGTGAAGATCTCGGCCGTCGGGCCGAACTCGACCAGTTCGCCAAGGTGGAAGAATGCCGTCTTCTGGCTGATCCGCGCGGCCTGCTGCATCGAGTGCGTCACGATGACGACCGAATAGCGCTCTCTCAGTTCGTCGATCAGCTCTTCGATCTGCGCGGTCGCGATCGGATCGAGGGCCGAGGCCGGTTCGTCCATCAGAAGCACCTCGGGCGAGGTGGCGATGGCGCGGGCGATGCAGAGTCGCTGCTGCTGGCCACCCGAAAGCCCGGTCCCCGAGGCGTCGAGCCGGTCCTTCACCTCGTTCCAGAGCGCCGCGCGCCGCAGCGACTTCTCGACGATGGCGTCAAGCTCGTCCTTGGTGCGGGCAAGGCCGTGGATCCGGGGCCCGTAGGCGACATTGTCATAGATCGACTTCGGAAACGGGTTCGGCTTCTGGAACACCATTCCGACGCGGGCGCGCAGCTGCACCGGATCGACGTCCGGCGCATAGATGTCCTCTCCGTCAAGAAGGATCGTGCCCTCTACCCGCGCAATGTCGATCGTGTCGTTCATGCGGTTGAAGCACCGCAGGAAGGTCGATTTCCCACAGCCCGAGGGGCCGATGAAGGCCGTCACCGTCTTGTCCAGGATGTCGACCGAAACATCGCGAATGGCATGCGTGTCGCCATAGTAGACGTTGACATCCCGCGCGACGATCTTCGTCGATATCGTGTCGGCGGCTTCGTTCATCACGTTGTCCTTCATGTTTCTCCCCCGCCCTACCAGCGGCGTTCGAATTTCTGTCGAAGATAGATCGCGACCGCGTTCATCGCCACCAGGAAGCCCAGAAGCACCAGGATGGCCGCCGACGTGCGGGACACGAACCCGCGTTCGGGGCTGTCGGCCCAGATGAAGATCTGTGTCGGAAGCGCCGTCGCCGCGTCGAACGGGGAATCGGGAATGGCCGTGATGAAGGCGTTCATGCCGATCAGAAGAAGCGGCGCCGTCTCGCCCAGGGCCTGCGCCAGGCCGATGATGGTTCCGGTCAGGATGCCGGGCATCGCCAGCGGCAGGACGTGGTCGAATACCACCTGATGGCGGGACGCCCCGATGCCAAGCGCGGCCTCGCGGATGGATGGCGGCACGGCCTTCAGCGCCGCCCGCGTCGCGATGATGATGGTCGGCAGCGTCATGAGCGCAAGCGTCATCCCGCCCACGAACGGGGCCGAGCGCGGCAGCCCCATCCATCCCAGGAACACCGCAAGCGCCAGAAGGCCGAAGACGACCGACGGCACGGCCGCAAGGTTGTTGATGTTGACCTCGATGATGTCGGTGAAGCGGTTACGCGGCGCGAATTCCTCGAGGTAGATGGCCGCGCCGATCCCGATGGGGAACGAAAGGACGAAGCAGGTCAGAAGCGCATAGAACGACCCCATGATGGCGCCGCCCAGCCCGGCAAGTTCCGGATACCGCGAATCGGCGTTCAGGAAGAGCGCGGTGTTCAGCTTTCTGG
>RFGD01000431.1 GCA_003696705.1 Alphaproteobacteria bacterium
CCCCGAAGCTAGCGCCGCGGGGCGCGGGCCGCAACGGGGGCCGGCGGCGGCCGCGGGCGGCTCAGGCCCCATGCCGCCGGCATCTTTCCCGCCCCGGGCCCGCGTGCTAAGCGCAGCCCATGACGGCTCGAAGCGACAGCGCACCCCCGGTCTGCATCATCGGCGACAGCCATGTCTCGGCCTATGCGGTGGACGCCGACATCGTCGATCTCTGGCCGGCGGTGGTGCCGACGCCCATCCCCGGCCTTTCGGTCTGCCGGCTTGGCGCCCAGCTTGCCGGCACGCTCCACCGCGCCTCGTCGACCGGCGGCCGGGACAAGGCGCTTCGGCTTCTCGACCGGCTGGCGCCCGGCACGGCGGTGTTCTTCCTGTTCGGAGAGATCGACTGCCGCGCGCATGTCGTGCGCCGCGCCGGCCACGACGACGCGCGCATCCCCGAAAGCGTCGCCGGCACCGTCGCGAACTACGCGGCCTTCCTGCGGCTTGCGAAGACCCGGGCCGAGGCGCGGGGGCTTGGCCCGGTCGGCGTCATCTCGCCCCCGCCGACGGCGACCGCCCCGCCCGAGGGCGCCCGCGGCGGACCCATCGCCGCCCTTGCCGGCATGGCCCGGGGGCGCGGCGGGCGGCTGGCGCTGCGCCTTCTTCGCAAGGTCTTCCCGCGCGGGCGGCGCATGCGGGCGGCCATCGGCTACACGCTGAACTACGCCGGCACCCCGGCGCAGCGGCGCCAGGCCTCGGCCCTCTTCAACGCCCGCCGCCGCGCCGAGGCCGACGCCCTGGGCCTTGCTTTCGTCGACGGGCACGACCCGTTCCTTGGCCCCGACGGCTGGCCCGACCCGGGGGCCTTCTGGGACACGGTGCATCTTCGCCACGCGGCCGTCTTCAGGCTGGCGCCCGGCTTTGCGGCCCAGGGCCTGCCGAACCTCTCGATGGCGGCCGAGGCAGCGGGCGCGGGCACGGCGGGGGCCGGCACGGCGGGCGCGCGACCGACGAACGGGCTTTCCGCGCCCGGCCGATCGGGTATTGATTGACGCGTCGGGCCCGAAGCGGGCCGGGCGACGGGGAAGCGACGGGGAAGAAGGGACGGCACGGGCATGGGGATCGACAATTCGACGGCGGCGGTCATCGTCACCTACAACCGGGCGGCCAAGCTTGGCCGGACGCTCGATTCGGTCCTTGGCCAGACGGTGCGGCCCGATGCGATCTATGTCATCGACAACGCCTCGACCGACGACACGCCGCGCGTCATCGCCGAGCGCGCCACCGAGGGGCTTCACCACATCCGCCTGCCCGAGAACATCGGCGGCGCCGGCGGCTTTCACGAAGGCGTCAAGCGCGCCTATGCCGACGGGCACGCCTTCATGTGGCTCATGGACGACGATTCCTACCCCGAGCCCGAGGCGCTCGGCACGCTGATCGCCGCCATCCGCGGGTTCGAGACGCGCTTCGGCCACCGGCCGTCCTTTGCCTGTTCCTTCGTGAAATGGGTCGACGGCACGCTGTGCGAGATGAACACCCCCTTCCCCGTCTGGGACTGGCCGCGCTTCTATTCGGCCGAGACGCCGTGGTTTCTTGTCAGCTCGTGTTCCTTCGTCTCGGCGCTGGTGCCCCGCTGGGCGGTGACGGCGCACGGCTATCCGATCCGCGACTATTTCATCTGGTACGACGACGCCGAGTTCACGCAGCGCATCAGCCGAAGCTATCCCGGCATCTTCGTGCCCGAAAGCGTCGTCATCCACGACATCCCGGAAAACAAGGGCGTGAACTATTCGCTGGTCAACGAAGCGAACCTCTGGAAATTCCGCTACGGCGCCCGGAACGAGGCGTCCTTCCGCTGGCGCGAACAGGGGCTTTACGGCGTCCTCGTGTTCCTGCGCGGGGTGATGCGGCAGATGAAGGCGGGCGGCGTGCCCTGGCGGCTGCGCCGGCAGGTCCTTGCCGCGCTTCTTCGCGGCATCACCTTCCGCCCGGCGATCGAGAAGCCCTGAGAGGAGGACGAATGGCGGATCTTCGCGACATGCTGCCCCGGCTCGTCGGCACGGTCTTCGTCGTGACCTACGGGCGTTCGGGTTCGACGCTGGTGCAATCGGTCCTTCAGTCCGTCGAAGGCGCCCATATCGTGGGCGAGAACTACCAGACGCTCTTCCCCCTGTTCCAGTCGGTGCAGCGGGCCCGGCGCACGCGCAACACCTGGGGCAAGCGCGACCACCCGGCCGACCACCCCTGGCATGGCGCCAGCCGCGTCGATCCCTCGGCCTTTGCCGACGACCTGGTGCGGGCCTTCGTGGCCCATGTCCTGGTGCCACCGCAAGACGCCCGCTGGATCGGCTTCAAGGAAATCCGCTTCAACACCATGCAGGACGCGTTCGCGCCCTACCTCGACTTCCTGGCCGCGCGTTTCCCGAACGCGCATTTCGTCTTCAATTCCCGCGACGGCACGTCGGTCAGCAAGTCGAAATGGTGGGCCCGGCGCCCGCAGGACCAGGTGATCGGCATGGTCGAGGAGATGGACGCCCGCTTCTCGGCCTATGCGGCGGCCCATCCCGACAACTGCGTCCATCTCCGTTACGAGGACTTCGTCAGCGACCCCGGCGCCTTCCGGCCCGTCTTCGACATGCTTGGCGAGCCGTTCGACGAACACCGCGTGCGCGAGATCTTCGCAAAGCCGCTCACGCACTGACCCGTCGGCCCCCGGCGCGGCGGGGGCTCAGCTTTCGGCGGCGCGGGTGTAGAGGGGGACGAGCACTTCCTTCGCCGTGGGTTCGGCGGCAATCGCCTCGTAGCGGGCCAGAAGCCCGGCGGCGGCCGCGTCGCGGAAGGCCCCGTCGGTCAGAAGGCGGCGGATGGTGGCCACCGTCTCGCGCGCGGCGCGGATGGGGGCGCGGTCGACCAGAAGCTCGGGCGGGATCAGCTCGGCCTGGGCGCCCACATCGGTCGAGATGGGCATCGCCCCGGCCCGGATCGCCTCGTAGCAGACCAGCGCCAGCCCCTCGTTCGCCGACGGCAGAAGAAGGACGTCGGCTTCCGACAGGATCGCCCCGACATCGGCGTCGGCCCCGTGGAGACGAAGCCGGGACCCAAGCCCGTAGCGCGCCACCAGCCGCTCGAAGGCCGGGCGGTAGGGGCCCGTGCCGACGGCATCGAAACGCACGTCCACGCCCATCCTGCGGCCAAGCCGCACCAGGCGGCGCATGATGACGGCCACAAGGACGGGCCGTTTCTGATGCACCATGCGGCCGACGAAGGCGACCCGCAGCGTCTTCTGCCCCGGCTTCAGGCGGAAGGGCGCGGGCCGGCGGGCGCGCTCGGCCGGGTCCAGAAGCCGGCCCAGGCGCACCTTGTCGCCGGCCGTGAACACCTGCCCGAGGTGGCGCGCCAGGTCGTGGCTGATGACGTGATGGACATCGAGAAACGATGACCACACCCCCGAGACGCGCGGATAGCCGCCGTCGGCATATTCGCGGATATGGGTCGAATCGACCGTCACCACGTCGGGAAAGAGCGCCTTCAGATGCGCCAGACAGTCGTAAAGCCCCGTCGCGTGGTGGATGTGGACAAGGCGCACGCGCTCGCGCTCGGCAAGGTGTTCCATGAAGATGGGCCAGAGCCTGCGCGGCAGATAGCGGTCGATGCGCACGAAATGCACGTCGGCGTGCTCGGGAAGCCGGTCGGCCAGGCGGTGGATGCCGCGACGGTCGGCGACGACGAAGACGCGCAGCCCCGCCTCGAGCGCCCAGTCGACACAGTCGAAGGCCAGCCGCTCGGCGCCCCCGACCTCGAGCCAGTGAAACCCGATGACGGCCGCCGGCCGGGTGCCCTCGGGGGCGGGGCGAAGCGGCGGGCGGAACAGCGTCGTGCGCGCCCGCGGGATCTTCTGCCAGCTGTGCAGGACGCGCGCGCGGCGCTCGTAACGGCGTTCGAGGCGGTGCTTCGCCTCTTCGAACAGAAGCGGGGACAGGCCCAGAAGCGTGCGCGCGCCGCGCCGCCGGCCGGTCCAGATCTCGCCCCCGCCGGCCAGCTCGGCGGCCGTGGGCGCGCGCGGGATGTGGACGGTCGCCGTGACCACCGGCGCCGCCGGGTCGCGCAGGCCGGCCTCGAGGACGCCAAGATGCTCGGGCCCGAAGCGGTGCGGGTCGAGCGGCGTCTCGCCCATGTCCACGTGCGGGTCCCGGCCCGCCGGGTCGTCGGTCCAGCCGACGACGAGGCGAAGCCGGTGGCCCGGGAAGGTCGTCTCGTGGATGAAGCGGATCTCGGCCAGCTCGGCCTCGATCCGGTGAAGGATCGCGGCGGGGGGCGGGATCTCGCCCGCCCTCACTGGTCGGCCCCCTGGCGGGCGGCGGGCGCGCCGGCG
>RFGD01000432.1 GCA_003696705.1 Alphaproteobacteria bacterium
CAGGTGGTGACCCATCGGCATCCGGTAGAGGTAGTAGAACCGGTCGCCGTCCTGCATCCGCTGGGCAAAGTCCAGCATGATGAAGCTGAAGCTGGTGCCAAGCGGGCCGTCGAAGAGCGGCTGTTCGGCAAGACCGCCGATCCACAGGTCGATGTCCCAGAAGCCCTGGTCGCCGGCACCGCCGCCCGAGAAGACCCAGCCGTTGACGGCGTTCGGGTTCGTCGGGTCGTAGGTCGGCTGACCCTCGCCGCGCATGAACATGACGGCATCGTCGTGAAGCGGATCCATCGGATCGGCCGCGGCGTCCAGGATCTTCTGCGCATTGGCGCGCAGGTCCTGAAGCGTCACCGACGGCTCGGTATAACCGGGATCGCCCGGCAGATTGCCGCTTGCATCGACGCCGCTTTCATAGGCTTCGCGCATGTCCTGGAGATGGAACACGTCGTTTTCACGGCCGTAGGCGGCAATGAAGTTGACCAGCGAGCCCGGGTTGCGCAGGTGGCCGCCGAAGTCTTCCCAGCTCGAATAGGGCGCGATGCCCGAGGCGTTCGAGTTGTTGCTCGAGTTCTGCGTCAGGCCGTCGAAGACCTGCTTGCGGAACTCGTTCAGCGTCGGAAGCCCGACGTCGCGGCCGCGCGCGATGTTGAGCGCCGCAAGGTCAAGCGGGACGCCCACCAGCGACTGCTGCAGCCCGGCGGTGACGAATTCGTCGATCTGGTTGCCCGTCTCGTTCATGAGGCCCACCGCGATGGCCGCAGGGCCGTACTGGGCGTACATGTCGGGGTTCAGGAAGGCGTCGAACAGCCCTTCCTCGGTGAAGGTCGGGTTGTAGCCCGGATCGCCGGGGTTGTTGCCGTTCGCGTCCTGGATGCCGATCTGCAGCTTTTCCATCAGCATCGAGTGGCCAAGGCGATAGACCGCCTGGCTGAATTCGAGGCTGACGCTCATGTCGATGTCGGTCGAGTAGGAAACGAACTCGGGAAGCATCGGATAGAGCGTCGCGACGAACTGGTCGATGGCGACGTGGTTGTATTCGGATTCGGTGATGATCCGTGC
>RFGD01000071.1 GCA_003696705.1 Alphaproteobacteria bacterium
CGCCTCGGCCGCGCGGGTCAGCCGCGCCTCGGTGTAACGGCTGGCGGCGGGATTGTCGCCGTCGACGTTGCCGAAATTGCCCTGCCCGTCGACCAGCGGGTAGCGAAGGTTGAAATCCTGGGCAAGGCGCGCCATCGCATCGTAGATCGCGGCATCGCCATGGGGATGATAGTTGCCCATGACGTCGCCCGAGATCTTGGCCGACTTGCGGAAGGGGCCGTTCGCGCCAAGGCGCAACTCTCGCATCGCATAGAGGATCCGCCGATGCACGGGCTTCAGCCCGTCGCGCGCGTCCGGCAGCGCCCGGTGCATGATCGTCGACAGCGCATATTGCAGATAACGCGTGCCGATGGCGCGCCGAAGCGGCTCGGCGCTGGTCGCCGGGTTCGCGGGCTGTTCCGGCTGGGGGGTGTCGTCGCGGTCTGTCATCGGCTTCCTGATACCGGACGGCCCGGCGGCCGGCAAGGCGCCGTGCGCGCCCGCGAGCGCGCCCCGCGGGCGATTGACCCGGTGGCGGCTTGGCCCTAGCAGTCTTGCCAAGAGCGACAGGACAACCCCCACAGGACCCCCCATGGCACAGACCGAGACTGACAGACGCAGCATCCTCATCACGGGCTGTTCCTCGGGGATCGGCCTGGACGCGGCACGGGGGCTGGCGGCGCGCGGCTGGCATGTCATCGCGTCCTGCCGCAAGCCCGAGGACTGCGCCGCCCGGCAGGCCGAGGGGCTCGACAGCGTGCGCATCGACTACGAGGACGAGCGCACGATCGAGGCCGGTCTGGCGGCGGCGCTGGAGCTGACCGGCGGGCGGCTTGACGCGCTTTTCAACAATGGCGCGTGGGCCCTGCCCGCTGCGGTCGAGGACCTGCCGACCGGCGGCCTTCGCCAGATCTTCGAGGCCAACTTCTTCGGATGGCACAGCCTGACGCGCGCCGTCATCCCCGTCATGCGGCGTCAGGGCCACGGGCGCATAGTCCAGTGCTCGTCCGTGCTCGGCTTCACGCCGATGAAATGGCGCGGTGCCTATGTCGCGACGAAACACGCGCTCGAGGGGCTGACCGACTGCCTGCGGCTCGAGATGGCGGGGACCGGGATCCATGTGGTCCTGATCGAGCCGGGCCCGATCACGACCCGCATCCGCGAGAACGCAATCCCCCATTTCGAGGAGTGGATCGACTGGCGCGCCTCGGCCCGCTCCGAGGAATACCGCGCCTCGCTTCTGCGGCGCCTCTACGAAAGCCGCGGCCCGGACCGTTTCGAACTGCCGCCATCGGCGGTCACACGGAAACTTGTTCATGCGCTCGAGGCGAATCGCCCCCGTCCCCGCTACTATGTGACGGTGCCGACCTATCTTGCCGGTGCCATGCGCCGGCTGTTTCCGACGCGGCTCATGGACCGGGTTCTGGGAGGCCGCTAGACGGGACCGGGACGATCTGTCGGCTTTCGCCGGCGCGCAGACCGGTATAGCCGCAATCGGGACATCACTTCGGGAAAGGCCTCATGTTTCGCGATCCGCTCTTCATCGCCGTCGTCGTCGCCGTGTTCACGGTCGCCGGCATCCTTCTGTTCGGCATCGCCACCTTCGCCCGCGGCGGCGAATTCAACCGCCGCCACGCCAACCGCATCATGCGCTATCGGATCTATGGACAACTGGTCGCCATCGCGCTCATCCTTGCCTTCGTCTATTTCAGACGCGGAGGCTGAGACATGGTCGTCCTGAACCGGATCTACACGCGCACCGGCGACCGCGGCGAGACGGCCCTGGGCGACGGCACGCGCGTCGCGAAGGACGATGCGCGCGTTGCCGCCTATGGTACCGTCGACGAGCTGAATGCAACCGTGGGGCTCGCGCGCCTGCACGCGGCGGGGGACATGGACGCCGCGCTTGCCGCGATCCAGAACGATCTTTTCGACCTCGGCGCCGATCTTTGCCGGCCGCACCCCGAACGCGATGCCGAGGCCGAGCACCCGCCGCTTCGCGTGACGCAATCCCAGGTGGACCGCCTCGAGCGCGAGATCGACGGGATGAACGACCGGCTCGAGCCCCTGCGCTCATTCGTCTTGCCGGGAGGCACCGCACTGGCGGCGCATCTGCATCTTTGCCGCACGGTCGCGCGCCGGGCCGAACGGCTGACCATAGCCCTGTCGCGCAGCGAAAGCGTGACCGCGGAATCGATCCGCTACCTCAACCGTCTTTCGGACTGGTTCTTCGTGGCCGCCCGCATCGCCAATGACGACGGCCGCGCCGACGTTCTTTGGGTTCCCGGCGCCAACCGTTAGCGCAAAACCGGCAGGACGCGGCGTCGCATCGCCACGGAGTGTCGGTTTTCCCCTGTATTCTGCTGTCTGCCTCGGCTAACAAACCCCCGTCACCGGCGTCGTCCGCCCGTGCGGCCGGCGCGTTACCTGAGGGAGATGCGTGCAGATGAAGGTGCTTGTGCCCGTTAAGCGCGTGATCGACTACAACGTGAAGGTCCGCGTGAAGGCGGACGGATCGGGCGTCGATCTTGCCAACGTCAAGATGTCCATGAACCCCTTCGACGAGATCGCCGTCGAAGAGGCCATTCGCATGAAGGAGAAGGGCCTGGCGGACGAGGTCGTCGTGGTTTCGATCGGGGTGCCGAAGGCGCAGGAGACGCTCAGGACCGCGCTGGCCATGGGCGCCGACCGCGCGATCCTGGTGGTCACCGGCGACGACGTGAACCAGGACATCGAGCCCCTGTCGGTCGCCAAGATCCTGAAGGGCGTGGTCGAGGCCGAGAACCCCGGCCTTGTCCTTCTTGGCAAGCAGGCCATCGACAACGACATGAACGCAACCGGCCAGATGCTGGCCGCACTGCTCGGCTGGCCGCAGGCGACCTTTGCCTCGGAGATCGAGATCGAAGGCGACACCGCCAAGGTCACGCGCGAGGTGGACGGCGGCCTTCAGACCATCAAGGTCAAGCTGCCGGCCATCATCACGGTGGATCTGCGCCTCAACGAGCCGCGCTACGCTTCGCTGCCCAACATCATGAAGGCCAAGAAGAAGCCGCTCGAGGAAAAGACGCCGGCAGATTTCGGTGTCGACCCGAGCCCGCGGCTTGAGGTCGTCAAGACGACCGAGCCCGAAAGCCGCAAGGCGGGCGTTATCGTCAGCTCGGTCGACGAGCTGGTAGAAAAGCTCAAGAACGAAGCGGGGGTTATCTGATGGCTGTGCTTCTTGTCGCGGACATGAACGGAAACGAGCTCGGGCTCGACCAGACGGCCAAGGCGGTCACGGCCGCACGCAAGCTGGGCGACGTCACCGTGCTCGTCGCCGGCGAAGGCGTGGACGAGGCCGCCGCGGCGGCCGCGAAGATCGACGGCGTCACCAAGGTGCTTCAGGCCGATGCCCCGGCGCTCGCCCATCAGCTGGCCGAGCCGATGGCCGCGCTGATCGCGGGACTTGCGGAAGGCTACGACCACATCGTCGCGCCGGCGACGGCGGCGGGCAAGAACATCATGCCCCGCGTCGCGGCGCTTCTCGACGTGATGATCATTTCGGATGTCACCGGCATCGATGACGCCGATACCTTCGAGCGCCCCATCTACGCCGGCAACGCCATCCAGACGGTTCGCTCGAAGGATCCGAAGAAGGTCATCACCGTGCGCACGGCCGCCTTCGACGCGGCCCCCGAGGGCGGCCCCGCCCCGGTCGAGAAGATCGACGTCCCCGAGCTTCCCGCCGTCAGCGAATGGCTCGAGGACAAGGTCCAGGAAAGCGACCGTCCCGAGCTTACCTCGGCGCGGATCGTCGTCTCCGGCGGGCGCGGCGTCGGCTCGGCCGAGAATTTTGCCCTCATCGAGAAACTGGCCGACAAGCTCGGCGCGGCGGTCGGCGCCTCGCGGGCGGCGGTCGATTCGGGCTATGCGCCGAACGACTGGCAGGTCGGACAGACGGGCAAGGTCGTCGCCCCGGATCTCTACATCGCCGTCGGCATCTCGGGCGCCATCCAGCACCTGGCGGGCATGAAGGATTCGAAAGTGATCGTCGCCATCAACAAGGACGAGGAAGCGCCCATCTTCCAGGTCGCCGACTACGGCCTTGTCGCGGACCTGTTCGAGGCGGTCCCCGAACTGACCGAGAAGCTCTGAACGGATGAGGCAGGCCGGCGATCGTCGGCCTCTCGACACGAACGACGCGGGCGGCCCCGGGGCCGCCCGTTCTGCATTCGGGCTGTTTCCACCTGCTGCAGCGCCGATGCCAGGGCCACCGCGCATGGCCACCATTGCGCCACCGTCGCCCGGCGCGGCGCGGTCCCTGGCGGCCCCGGAAGGACTCGAACCCTCAGCCTGCCGATTAGAAGTCGGCTGCTCTATCCAGTTGAGCTACGGGGCCGCATGACCGATGGGACTGATAGCCACGCCCATCGCGGAATTCAAAGGAAAAGCCGCCGTCAGTGCGTCCAGGGCATGCGGCGGCCCGGCGCGAAGTTCTCTCCGTAGCCGCGGGGGCGCGGATGATGGCGCATCTCGCGCGGGCGGACGACGACATAGCCGATGCCGTTCTCGCGGGCATAGGCTTCGGCCGCCTCGCGTGTGTCGAATTCCATGCGCACCTGGCGAAGCGTGTCCGCCGACCCGGTCCAGCCCATCAGAGGGTCGATCACCTTCGGCTTTTCCGGCGCGAACTCGAGCACCCAGCGGTGCGTCCTGGCCTGCCCCGACTGCGTCGCCGACTTGGTCGGCCTGTAGATGCGTGCGAGCATGCGTGCCCCCTTCAGATCCGTCGCGCCGTTTATCCGACAGCTCGGCGAATTCCGCAAGACTGCAAACAGGTCGCACCCCGTCGGGAAAGGCGGCCGCCGGCCCTTCGCTGGGTGTGAGGGGTGGTGGCTTGAGGGACCGGCGGCCTTTCGCTCTGGCCCCTCGACGTTACACCCGTTCCGATTGCGATTGCAAGGTTAATATTCGTTAAGGTTGTATTTCCCGGCTTCTGCGCGCTGGCTGCGCCGCTGGCAGGCGGCCGCCCCGAACAGTCCCCTTGTGCGCCCGCGCAATATCACCATCTTCTTCTGAGCCACATGGGACGCAACATGAGCCAGCCGATTCTCCACGCCGCCGCCCCCGACGTCCGCCAGCGCGAGAAGCTCGAGGGCGGGCGACGTTTCGTCATGCAGACCGAGTTCCGCCCGGCCGGCGATCAGCCGCAGGCCATTGCCGAACTCACCGAGGGCATCCTGCGCGGCGATCGCGACCAGGTGCTTCTTGGCGCGACCGGCACGGGCAAGACATTCACCATGGCCAAGGTCATCGAGGAGACCCAGCGCCCGGCGATCATCCTTGCGCCGAACAAGACGCTGGCAGCCCAGCTCTACGGAGAGTTCAAGGGGTTCTTCCCGGAAAACGCCGTCGAATATTTCGTCTCCTACTACGACTACTACCAGCCCGAAGCCTATGTCCCGCGCACGGACACCTTCATCGAGAAGGAGGCCCAGATCAACGAGCAGATCGACCGCATGCGGCACGCGGCCACGCGGGCGCTTCTCGAGCGAGACGACGTCATCATCGTCGCTTCGGTCAGCTGCATCTACGGCATCGGCGGGGTCGAGACCTATGGCGCCATGGCGCAGGATCTGCGCGTCGGCCAGAGCTATGACCAGCGCAAGATCATGGCCGACCTCGTGGCGCAGCAATACAAGCGCAGCGACAACTTCTTCGCGCGCGGAAATTTCCGCGTCCGCGGCGATGTGCTCGAGCTCTGGCCCGCCCACCTCGAGGATCGCGCCTGGCGCTTCTCCTTCTTCGGCGAGGAACTCGAAGACATCACCGAATTCGACCCCCTTACGGGCGAGCGCACCGACCGCTTCGAGCGCGTGCGGATCTACGCGAACTCGCACTATGTCAC
>RFGD01000433.1 GCA_003696705.1 Alphaproteobacteria bacterium
CGTGCCGCAAAGCGCGGCGGGAACTCCCCCCAGCATCGGAACCTCCGATCAGCAACAGGGGCAAGAATTCGCACGAAATGCGGCCGAAATGTGGCAAATGGGGCGAAAATGGGATGAACGGTGCGTTTCCCCCGGGGAAACGACCTTACGCAGCGTCAGGGCCGGTCATAGCGAATGAAGGGCGATTTGCGCCCGATCCGGTCGTAGAGGCGCCGCGCGGTCGCGTTGTGCTCTTGCGTCAGCCAGTAGACCCTTGGACAGCCGCGGGCGTCTGCGGTGCGATAGACCGCCTCGATGAGCGCCCGCCCGATGCCCATTCCCCGGAAGGCGGGTTCGACCCAGAGATCCTGCAGATAGCAGACGTCCTCGGTGCGCCACATGTGACGATGGAACAGGAAATGCACAAGGCCGGCCGGCATTCCGTCCTGTTCCGCGACAAGCCCCTGGAATTCCCCGCGCTTGCCGGAAAGGAGGCGCCGGAAGCTTTCGCGGTAGACCTCGTCGTCGACCGAAGCCTCGTAGAAGTCGAGATACCCGCGCCACATGCGGCGCCAGTCGGCCTCGTCGGCCGGGGCGACGGGGCGGATGGCAAGGGTCATCGGCTAGGCCCGGTCGCGGCGCGCCATGAACGCCAGCCGTTCGAAGAGATGCACGTCCTGTTCGTTCTTCAGAAGCGCGCCGTGGAGCTTCGGCAGGGCGGACCCGGCATCCTTGCGCAGGTCGTCCGGGTCCAGATCCTCGGCCATCAGAAGCTTCAGCCAGTCGAGGACCTCGGACGTCGAGGGCTTCTTTTTCAGCCCCGGGGTCTCGCGGATTTCGAAGAACCGGGTCAGCGCGGCCGTCAGAAGCCGTTCCTTGATCCCGGGGTGATGCACCTCGACAATCCGCTTCAGCGTTTCCATGTCCGGGAAGCGGATGTAGTGGAAGAAGCACCGGCGCAGGAAGGCGTCCGGCAGTTCCTTTTCGTTGTTCGAGGTGATGATGACGATGGGCCGGTGCCGGGCGCGGACGGTCTCGCCGGTCTC
This sequence comes from Alphaproteobacteria bacterium, assembly GCA_003696705.1. Lineage (GTDB taxonomy): Bacteria > Pseudomonadota > Alphaproteobacteria > Rhodobacterales > Rhodobacteraceae > RFGD01. The sequence goes on from RFGD01000433.1 coordinate 1,026, forward strand.
GTAGACGAAGAATTCCATCCGGTCGAGTTCCTGCAGAAGGTCGTTCGGAAACTCGATGTCGGCCTTGTCGATCTCGTCGATCAGAAGGACGACCTTCTCGTCCGCCTCGAACGCTTCCCACAGCTTGCCCTTGCGGATGTAGTTGCGCACATCCCGCACCCGCTCGTCGCCAAGCTGGCTGTCGCGAAGCCGGCTTACGGCGTCGTATTCATAGAGGCCCTGCTGCGCCTTTGTCGTCGACTTGACGTGCCATTCGATGATGCGCAGCCCAAGGGCGCCGGCCACCTGGCGGGCCAGCTCGGTCTTGCCGGTGCCGGGTTCGCCCTTCACAAGAAGCGGCCGCTCGAGCGCGATGGCGGCATTCACCGCGATCGTCAGGTCCTCGGGGGCGACATAGCTCTCTGTTCCTTGAAATTTCATGATCTTGCCCGCCCGTTGCCGCGACGCCATGTATTCTGGTGGTGCGTGTCGGAAGGCTTCTACCAGCGCAAGTCGCATAGTGACAAGCGCCACCGCCTGGGTTAATCGGACCGCGGGAGACGAGCATGACAGGTCAGACCCGGAAAGAAAGATCGGCCTCCGAGGAGGGAGCGGACATGAAAGCGGAAGTTTTTCTGCCAGAGGACTACAAGCCCGCCGAAGACGAACCGTTCATGAACGAGCGACAGCTCGAGTATTTTCGCCGCAAGCTGTTGAAGTGGAAGCAGGAACTCCTCGAGGAGAGCGCAAGCACGATCGGCCATCTGCAGGACCGGACCGAAAAGATCCCGGACATTGCCGACCGCGCGAGCGAAGAGACGGACCGGGCGATCGAGCTGCGCACCCGTGACCGGCAGCGCAAGCTGATTGCCAAGATCGATGCGGCGTTGCGGCGAATCGAAACCGGCGAATACGGCTATTGCGAGGAGACGGGGAACCCCATCTCGCTCAAGCGGCTGGACGCGCGCCCGATCGCGACGCTCTGTCTCGAGGCGCAGGAGCGCCACGAGCGGCGCGAGAAGATCCACCGCGACGACTGAGCCGCGCGGACACCCGGCGCACACCGGGTCGGAACAGGGGCGCCGGCCGGAAGGTCGGCGCCCGTTTCGTTGTTCGGCGCACGCGCGGGGTCGGAAGGGCGATGGGCCCCGCGCGATGACGGGCAGGAAAGGAGGGCGGCGCTTGGCTAGGGACATCCAGGACATGCGGGCGATTGTCGCCGGCGGCGGCATCGGCGGGCTCATGGCGGCGCTGGCGCTGTCGCGCCGCGGGGCGGTGGTCGAGGTCTTTGAACAGGCGCCGGCCATCACCGAGGTCGGCGCCGGGCTCCAGATCAGCCCGAACGGCTATCACGTGTTCGAGGCGCTGGGGCTGGGCGCGTCGCTTGCCGAGATCGGCACGCGGGCCGAGGCGGTCGAGCTTCGCGACTTTCGCGGGCGGCTGGTCCTCAGGCTTGACCTCGGGCGGCTCGGGCCGGCCATGCCCTATCATTTCGTGCATCGCGCCGACCTGATCGGCCTTCTGGCGCAAGAGGCGACCCGCGCCGGCGCGACGGTGACGACCGCGGCGCGCGTCGCGCGGTCCGAGGATACGGGCGCAGAGGTCCGCGTTCATCTTGGCGATGGCACCGTGCGGTCGGGGGATGTCCTGGTGGGGGCCGACGGGCTGAAATCGGTCGTTCGCGCCGAGCTGAACGGACCCGAGGCGCCGTTCTTCACCGGCCAGGTCGCGTGGCGGGCAACGGTGCCGGCACCGAAGGCGATGCGCCCCGTCGCGACGGTCTGGATGGGGCCGGGTCGGCAC
>RFGD01000434.1 GCA_003696705.1 Alphaproteobacteria bacterium
AGCCAGGCCTTCACATCCGCGGGCGCGGGCTGCGCCGCGATCGGGGCGACCGCGGGCTTCTTCGGCTTGTCCCACGTATCCTCAGCCTTGCCTTTTGCCTTGGCCGCAGCGCTCTTGATCGAGGTGTTCAGGATGCGGCGCACCTTGGACGCATAGACCTTCAGCTCCGTGCGGCGGTTCTTCGCGCGTCCGGCCTTGGTTCGGTTCGACGCGATCGGTTGCGAAGCGCCCATGCCGACGGCCTTCACCTGTTCGGGCGCGAGATTCAGCTTCGCCTGCAGATAATCGGCCACGGACTTCGCGCGCGCCTCGGAGAGTTCCTGGTTGTTGCGGAACTCCTTGCGATGATCCGGACGTATACGGCGGCTGTCCGTATGGCCGATCAGTTCGATGCGGCTGATCTCAAGCTGCTTCAGCTCCTCGACCAGACGGTCCAGCCGGGCGATGGCCTCGGGTTTCAGATCGGCCTTGCGGGTATCGAAGTTCAGATGCATGTCCAGATGCCTGGCCAGGCGCTCTTCCTTCACGACATCGCTCAGCGCATTGATGGCCATGCCGGTGCGGCCGTTCGGCGTGCCGGGCGAGGCAAAGCGGGCATAGGCGATCGCCTGCTTGTCGCCGGACTTGCCGCCGCCTTCAAGCGCAAAGCGGATCACATGTTCGCGCTGCTTCGGATCCAGGTCCCAGCTAAGCCCGGTGATGCCGCTGGACGGCTTCTGCGGCTTGCCATCCACCGTGGCCGTGTCCTCAAGCACCTTCCAGCCCTGTGGCGCGACATAGACGGCCTTCAGCGAGTCCAGATCAACCCTGCCGCCGTGCGTGACCGTCAGCGTCGTCCAGACCTTGCCGCCCTCGCTGGACAGGGTCTGGGAGATCGACACCGGCGTGGACGGTGGCGCCTTGCGCAGCAGGCGGAAGTTCGTGCGCCACAGGCCGCCGCCCTGGATCTCGGCGAACTGCGAGAAGGCGCGGCCGGTGAAGCGGGTGTTGGCCAGCGGCACGGCCTCGTAGCGCTGCGGGATCGTCGTCAGATCCATCTGCACGACATGCGTATGCGCGCTCACGCCCTCGAAATG
>RFGD01000010.1 GCA_003696705.1 Alphaproteobacteria bacterium
CCCGATCGCCATGGAAGAGCGCCTGCGCTTCGCCATCCGCGAAGGCGGCCGCACCGTCGGCGCCGGCGTCGTCTCGAAAATCATCGAGTAATCATCCGGCCCAGCCGGACAGCGGGAAGGCGGCCCTCGGGCCGCCTTCTTCCTTTGCGATCGGGCGGGTCCGGGCGGGTGCAGTCGGGCGCCACGGCGCGAACATGGCGCGCCAGTCGCGCCGGCACGCTCGGCGCGCCCACGCCTCCGGATCCGACCTGCGTCGCGTCGGTACGAAAGCCGCTTGCATATTCTGCACCGCTTTCGTATTTCAGCCTCGGCCTAGGGGTGTAGCTCAGTTGGTAGAGCATCGGTCTCCAAAACCGAGGGTCGGGGGTTCGAGTCCCTCCACCCCTGCCAGGCCAGCGGCCGTCCGGCCGCCTGGCGGCCTGGCCGGAGCACGAGATGCGGCGCGTTGACGACATTCCCTATTCGGGGCGCTACGCCCTGACGCTCGATCTGTTCCTGCCCGAGGATCGGCCGGCCGAGGCGACGATCATCTATCTGCATGGCGGCGGGTTCCGGCGGGGCCGGAAGCGGGACGTGGGCTCGCAGCTGTTTGCGCCACGTCTGACGGCGGAAGGATTCGCGGTCGCCTCTGTCGAGTATCGGCTGAACACGACGATGGACGCCTTCTCGGAAGAGGATGCCGAGGTCATCCTGAAGCTTGCCGTGCGCGCGCGCTCGTCGGGCCTCACCTTCAGCCCGAAGCTCTACGGTCCGGCCCTCTTTGCCGCGCTCGAGGACGTGTCCGAGGCGATCCAGTTCCTGTGGGTCGAAGGCGAAGGCTACGGGATCCGCTCGCGCCGGGTCGGCATCCTTGGCGTCTCGGCCGGCGGCATCATCGGGGCATCGCTCTCGTTCCCTCCGAACGTGTTCCTCAATCGCCTTGTCCGCCCGGACGCGGCGGTCGGCATCTCGGCGGCGGTCGTGCACCCCTGGCGTCTGGGCTCGCCCGGCTCTCCGGTTCTCCTGTTTCATGGCCGCAAGGACCGCATCATCCCCGAGGAGAACGTCGCCATGGTGGCGCGGAAGGCGGCGGCGGTGAACGCGCCGCTCAAGGTGATCTGGACTGGCGTCAAGGGGCACTCCTCGCAGGTCCCGACCGTTCACGAAGGGCGCGACCCCGAGGGCGTTGCCTATTTCGACTATCTTCTCGAGCATTTCGCCCCCTTGAAAGTTGGCGCGTGAGCCGATAGACGGGGCCGTCATCGCCCGGGGCATAACCAGGGGTCATCCGCCAATGGCCAGAACCAATCCGTTCCAGTTCATCCAGCAGGTCCGCTCGGAAGCTGCGAAAATCACGTGGCCGAGCCGCCGCGAAGTCTTCATCACGACGATCATGGTGTTCGCCATGGCATCGCTCACATCCGTCTTCTTCTTCCTCGTCGACCTTCTCATCCGAACGGGGTTGACGACGATCCTGGGCGCCTTCGGCTAGGGCACGCCTGCGGGCTTGCATTGTCGCCCGATCGCCTGTAGAGGGGGCGACACTCGCGACGGCGGCGTGCATCGATTCGTCATGCACGCTGCTTTCCGTTCGGGCGAAAGCTCTGACAACGGGTTGATAAACAAGGATTTCCGGCAAGGCCGGTCGCACGGGGTAGCGGTAGGATGGCAAAGCGTTGGTATTCGGTCAGCGTTCTCTCGAATTTCGAGAAAAAGGTTGCCGAGCAGATCAAGCACGCCGCCGCCGAGGCCGGCCTTGAGGACGAGATCGAGGAAGTTCTGGTCCCGACCGAAGAGGTGGTCGAGGTGCGCCGCGGCAAGAAGGTCACGACCGAGCGGCGGTTCATGCCGGGCTATGTCCTGGTGCGCATGGACATGACCGACCGCGGTTATCACCTCATCAACTCGATCAGCCGCGTCACCGGCTTTCTGGGCCCGCAGGGCAAGCCGATGCCGATGCGCGACGAAGAGGTCAATCAGATCCTCAACCGGGTCGAGGAGGGCGCCGAGAAGCCGCGCACCCTGATCCATTACGAGATCGGTGAAAGGGTCAAGGTCATCGACGGCCCGTTCGAGGGCTTCACCGGCACGGTCGAGGAGGTGGACGAGGACAACAACCGCCTCAAGGTGAACGTGTCGATCTTCGGCCGGGAAACGCCGGTCGAGCTCGAGTTTTCGCAGGTTTCCAAGGAGACCTGAGAAGAGCCGTGGGAGGCCCGCCCGGCGCGCCGGGCAGCCGGACCACTGAACCAAGGACCGCCGGGGACGCGTCCCGGGCGGAGGTGAAGGAAGGAGAGGCCGAATGGCCAAGAAAGTTGCAGGTCAGCTGAAGCTGCAGGTGCCCGCGGGCCAGGCGAACCCGTCGCCGCCGGTCGGTCCGGCGCTGGGTCAGCGCGGCATCAACATCATGGAATTCTGCAAGGCGTTCAACGCCAAGACGCAGGGGATGGAGCCGGGCGCCCCGTGCCCCGTCGTCATCACCTATTTCGTGGACAAGTCGTTCACGATGGAAATCAAGACGCCGCCGGCGTCCTATTTCCTGAAGAAGGCGGCCAAGCTGAAGTCGGGCGCGCACAAGCCCGGCCGCGAGACCGTCGGTTCGGTGACCCGCGACCAGGTCCGCGAGATCGCCGAGGCGAAGATGAAGGATCTCAATGCCGTCGACGTCGAGGGCGCGATGCGGATCATCGAGGGCTCGGCCCGGTCGATGGGCATCGAGGTGAAGGGGTAATCGCCATGGCGAAGATCGGAAAACGCATGCGGGCAATCCGCGAGGCCGTCGCCGGCAAGGGCCCCCTTCCCCTGGAAGAGGCCGTGAAGCTGGTCAAGGAAAACGCCAAGGCCAAGTTCGACGAGACCATCGAGATCGCGATGAGCCTTGGTGTCGATCCGCGTCATGCCGACCAGATGGTCCGTGGCACCGTGACGCTGCCGAACGGCACGGGCAAGAATGTCCGCGTTGCCGTGTTCGCCAGGGGTCCCAAGGCCGACGAGGCCCGCGAGGCGGGTGCCGACATCGTCGGGGCCGAGGACCTTGTCGAGCGTATCCAGGCCGGTCAGATCGACTTCGACCGCTGCATCGCGACGCCGGACATGATGCCGCTCGTGGGGCGCCTGGGCAAGATCCTCGGCCCGCGGAACCTGATGCCCAACCCGAAGGTCGGGACCGTCACCATGGATGTCGCCGAAGCCGTGAAGGCGGCCAAGGGTGGCCAGGTGCAGTTCCGCGCCGACAAGGGCGGTGTGGTTCATGCCGGTGTCGGCAAGGCCTCGTTCGACGAGAAGGCGCTTCTCGAGAACGTGCGCGCCTTCATCGACGCGGTGAACAAGGCCAGGCCGTCGGGTGCGAAGGGCACCTACATCAAGCGGATCACGTTGTCGTCGACCATGGGCGCCGGTGTCGACGTCGATGTCGCCCAGGCGCTGGCCGAGCTGCAAGAGGCCGCCTGAGCCAAGAAATTCCCCGCTTCGGTCCTGCCGGGGCGGGGTCTGGCGGACGCCGGTGTTGCCGGCATCCGTCCTGTCCGAGACGGCGGGTGGGCTTCGGCCCTTAATTTCCTGCCTGAGATGGGAACCGGCATGATCTCTCGGGGGTCTTCCCGCGGCGATCTTGGACCGGGCCCGATCGGACCCGAAGGCCCTGGCCTTGTGCCGGGGCAGTAACCGAGCCGGAAGGGGCAACCCTTCCATGAACTGGAGCAACACTGTGGATAGAGCCCAGAAAGAGAAAGTGGTCGAGGAACTCGGCCAGATCTTCGAAAGCTCTGGCGTGGTCGTGGTCGCACACTACGCCGGTCTCACGGTTGCCGAGATGCAGGACCTTCGGTCGCGCGCGCGCGAGGCCGGGGGTGCCGTCCGCGTTGCGAAGAACAGGCTCGCCAAGATCGCCCTTGAGGGGAAGGCCAATCAGGGTCTTTCGGACTTCCTCACGGGCATGACCGTCTTCGTCTATTCCGAGGACCCGGTTGCCGCGGCAAAGGTCGCGGACAATTTTGCCAAGGAGAACGACAAGTTCGTGGTCCTTGGCGGGGCCCTTGGCGAAGAGGTCATGGACGCCGCCGGCATCAAGGCCGTGGCTGCCCTGCCGTCGCGTGAAGAGCTTATCGCTCAGATCGCGGCGACGATCGGCGCCCCGGCTTCGAATGTCGCCGGTGCCATTGGCGCGCCTGCCTCGAACATCGCGGGCATCCTCTCCACCCTGGAGGAGCGGGAAGCCGCTTGAGCAAACTGAGATCGGCGTGGGGTTGATCCCGACACCGTTGGAACACATCTGAGAGAACGGAATCAGAAAATGGCTGACCTGAAGAAACTTGCCGAAGAGATCGTGAACCTCACGCTTCTCGAGGCCCAGGAACTGAAGCAGATCCTCAAGGACGAATACGGCATCGAGCCCGCCGCGGGCGGCGCCGTCATGGTTGCCGGTCCGGCCGCCGGTGGCGAAGCCGGTGCGGCCGCCGAGGAAAAGGACGAGTTCGACGTCATCCTCGTCGACGCTGGCGAGAAGAAGATCAACGTCATCAAGGAAGTCCGTGCGATCACCGGCCTTGGCCTGAAAGAAGCCAAGGAGCTGGTCGAGGCCGGCGGCAAGGCCGTCAAGGAAGGCGCGCCGAAGGACGAGGCCGAGGAGATCAAGAAGAAGCTCGAGGCGGCTGGCGCCAAGGTCGAGCTCAAGTAATCGCCGGCGGGGGCAGTTGCTCCCGATGGCTGGAAAAGCTGGCTGGGTCCGGAGCATTCCGGGCCCGGCCGAGCCTGTCTTTCAGAGGGCCTTCGGGGCCCTGTGAAAGGCGAGGTTCGGAGCTCGGGCGCCGACCGGTGGGACGGTCGGCAGGAATGGAGCTCACCGCCTTGGTCCGACAGCGACCCCGCGTCGAAGCCCGGCGGCGCGGCAGTCGTGCAGAGAAAGGTGACGAGAAGCATGGCGCAAGCTTACGTTGGCCACAAACGCATCCGCAGAAACTACGGCAAGATCAGCGAAGTGCTGGAGATGCCGAACCTGATCGAGGTGCAGAAAAGCTCCTACGATCTGTTCCTCAAGTCCGGCGACGGGCCGGCACCTGCCGACGGCGAAGGCATCCAGGGGGTCTTCCAGTCGGTCTTCCCGATCAAGGATTTCAACGAGACGGCCGTGCTCGAGTTCGTGAAATACGAGCTTGAGAAGCCGAAATACGACGTCGACGAATGCCAGCAGCGCGACATGACCTATGCCGCGCCGCTCAAGGTCACGCTGCGGCTTATCGTGTTCGATGTGGACGAGGACACCGGCGCGAAGTCGGTCAAGGACATCAAGGAGCAGGACGTCTACATGGGCGACATGCCCCTGATGACGCCGCACGGCACCTTCATCGTCAACGGCACCGAGCGGGTGATCGTCAGCCAGATGCACCGCAGCCCGGGCGTGTTCTTCGACCACGACAAGGGCAAGACGCATTCC
>RFGD01000072.1 GCA_003696705.1 Alphaproteobacteria bacterium
AGCTTGAACCAGTTCTGGCCGACGAAGGCGGTAAGCCCCGAGGCAAGAAAGTTGATGGCAACGCCCGAAATGAGCTGATTGCCCCGGAAGGTGATCGAGGCGATGCCGTGAACGAGCGCGAGCCCAAGCGACGCGCCGATCCCGGCCAGAAGGCCGATCCAGGCCGAGCCGGTGACGGCGGCCACCGCCGCCGAGAGGAAGGCGGCGGCCAGCATTTTCCCCTCGAGCCCGATGTCGAAGACGCCCGAGCGTTCCGAGTAGAGGCCCGCAAGGCACGCCAGAAGAAGCGGCGTGGCCAGACGCAGCGTCGAATCGAGGATCTGGATGACCGTGGCGAAATCCATCACGACCGCTCCTTCCGAAGCCAGAGGAAGATCCGCTCTGTCGGCATGCGGATCATGTTGTCGAGCGCGCCGGTGAACAGGATCACCAGCGCCTGGATGATGACGATCATTTCGCGGCTGACGCTCGGCATCTCGAATTCCAGTTCGGCACCGCCCTGATAGAGCATCCCGAACAGGATCGAGGCGAGGAACACGCCCAGGGGATGCGACCGGCCCATCAGCGCCACGGCGATGCCGACGAAGCCGGCGCCCTGCACGCTGTCGAGGACGAGACGCTCGGCCTCGCCCATGACCGAATTGATGGCCATGAGCCCGGCAAGGGCGCCCGAAATCAGCATCGTCACCATGATGATCCGGACCGGAGAGATCCCGGCATAGACCGCCGCCGGCTCGGAATGGCCAAAGGCCCGGATCTCGTAGCCAAGCCGCGTTCGCCAGATGAGAAGCCAGACGAGGACCGAGGCTGCAAGCGCGACGACGAAGGCGAAGTTGACCGGTGCCGACTTCGGAAAGGCGATGCCGAACCATCCGAGCATTTCGGCCCCCGAGGGCAGGTGCGCACCGGCCGGAAACCGGGCCGTTTCGGGCGACATCGAGCCCGGAACCTTCATCACGTTGACCAGAAGATAGACCAGAAGCGCCGAGGCGATGAAGTTGAACATGATCGTCGTGATGACGATATGGCTGCCGCGTCTGGCCTGAAGCCAGGCGGGGATGGCCGCCCAGGCCGCGCCGAACAGCGCCCCGCCGGCAATCGCGGCGGCAAGGGCAAGCGGCCAGCTTGTCCAGGGCCAGTTCAGGCACACGAGCGCGACCCCGACACCGCCAAGGGCGGCCTGACCCTCGCCGCCGATGTTGAAGAGGCGGGCATGGAAGGCGACGGCCACGGCAAGGCCCGTGAAGATGAAGTTGGTCGCGTAGTAGAGCGTGTAGCCCCAGCCATAGGCCGACCCGATCGAGCCGCGCAGCATGATCGCCATGGCCTCGACCGGATCTTCGCCGATGGAGATGACGACAAGGCCGGACACGAAGAAGGCCAGGACGAGGTTGATCGCCGGAATCAGGGCCACGTCGGCCCATCTGGGAATGCGCGTCATGGGGCAACCTCCTCGTGGGTGACGCCGGCCATCAGAAGCCCCAGCTCGCGCTCGTCGGTGGCCGCGGGGTCGCGCTCTCCCATGATGCGGCCGTCGAACATCACCAGGATGCGGTCCGAAAGCGACATGATCTCCTCGAGCTCGACCGAAACCAGAAGGATGGCCTTGCCCTCGTCGCGAAGCTGGATGAGGCGCTGGTGGATGAACTCGATGGCGCCGATGTCGACGCCGCGCGTGGGCTGGCCGACCAGAAGAACCTCGGGATTTCGATCGATCTCTCGTGCGAGCACGATCTTCTGCTGGTTGCCGCCCGAGAAGTTTCTTGCCTGAAGCGACGGATCGCGCGGGCGGACGTCGAAGCGCTCCATGGCTTCGAGCGTATGCGCGCGGATGCGCGGGTTGTCCATGAGCCCCGGCCAGCGCTTCCACGCCCGGTCGCGGTGGTATCCGAAGATCATGTTCTCCCACGCCAGGAAATCCATGATGAGGCCACGGCGCTGGCGGTCCTCGGGGACATGGCCGACACCGATGTGGCGCCGCGCGCGTCCGTTCGCGCCGCGCCCTTCGAGGGGCAGCGCCTTCCCGTCGAGGCGCACCGTGCCCCGGGCCGGCCGGATACCGGCAAGCGCCTCGAGGAGTTCCGACTGGCCGTTGCCGGCGACGCCGGCGATGCCCACGATCTCGCCGGCGCGAAGCGACATGGAAATGCCCCGCACGGCATCGACGCCATTGTCGGCCGCCACGCGAAGATCTTCGACCTCGAGGACCCGCCGACCGGGCAGGGCGGTGCCCTTTTCGACCCTGAGAAGGACCTTGCGCCCGACCATGAGCTCGGCCAGCTCCTCGGGCGAGGTCTCGGCGGTCTTTCTGGTGGCGACGATCTCGCCGCGGCGCATGACCGACACGGCGTCGGTGACGTCCATGATCTCGCGCAACTTGTGGGTGATGAGGATGATCGTCTTGCCCTCGTCCCGCAGGCTTCGCAGGATGCGAAACAGGTGGTCGGCCTCGGCGGGCGTGAGGACGCCCGTCGGCTCGTCGAGGATCAGGATCTCGGCCTTCCGGTAGAGCGCCTTCAGGATCTCGACCCGTTGCTGGTGCCCCACCGAAAGCGTCTCGACGATGGCGTCGGGATCGACGGCCATCTCGTATTCATCGGCAAGCTCGGCCAGAAGCTTGCGCGCCTTGGCAAGCGACGGCCGCAGAAGCGCGCCTTCCTCGGCGCCGAGGACGACGTTCTCGAGGACGGTGAAGTTCTCGACCAGCTTGAAGTGCTGGAAAACCATTCCGATGCCGGCGCGAATGGCGGCCTGGCTGTCGGTGATGGCGGTCGGCTTGCCATCGATCAGGATCTCGCCGGCGTCGGCTCGGTAGAAGCCGTAGAGAATCGACATGAGCGTCGACTTTCCGGCGCCGTTCTCGCCGACGATGCCGTGGATCGTGCCACGTTCGACACGCAGATGAATGTCGCGGTTCGCCTGGACCGGGCCAAAGGCTTTCGAGATGCCGCGGAGTTCTATGGCTGGGGCGGCAGTTTCCTGCCGCCCCTCTTCGCTGGTCTCGGACACGTTGTGCCCCCCTCGGTTCACTGTCCTTCGTTCGCGTCGTCTCAGTTCACCGGGCAGGTGCTGTCGGCCATGTAGTCGTGCACCTTGATCTCACCGGCGATGATCTTCGCCTTGGCCTCTTCCACCGCGGCCTTCATCTCGGGCGTGATGAGCGCGGCGTTGTTGTCGTCATAGGCCCAGTCGACGCCGCCCGCGGCCAGATCCATGACCTTGAGGCCGGTCTCGAACTCGCCGTCGTCGGCATCCTTGAAGGCGGCATAGACGGCGTTGTCGACGCGCTTCATCATCGAGGTCAGGACGTGGCCGGGGTGCAGGTGGTTCTGGTTGGCGTCGACGCCGATGCCAAGGACGCCCGCGTCGGCGGCCGCCTGAAGGACGCCGACGCCGGTGCCGCCGGCGGCGTGGTAGATCACGTCGGCGCCCTGGGCGATCTGGGCCTTGGCAAGTTCAGCGCCCTTCACCGGGTCGTTCCAGGCCGACGGCGTGGTGCCCGTCATGTTCTGGATGACCTTGGCGTCGGGGCGCGCGGCCTTCACGCCCTGGACGTAGCCGCAGGCGAAGCGGCGGATGAGCGGGATGTCCATGCCGCCCACGAAGCCAACCGTTCCCGTCTTGGTGGCCTTGCCCGCCAGAAGGCCGACAAGATAGGAACCTTCATGTTCGGTGAAGACGACCGAGCGCACGTTCGGCTGGTCGACGACCATATCGATGATCGCGAATTTCGTGTCGGGGTAGTCGGGCGCGACCTGTTCGAGCGTCGAAGCATAGGCAAAGCCGACGACGACGATCGGGCTTGCCCCGGCCTCGGCAAGACGCCGCAGCGCCTGTTCGCGCTGGGCTTCCGACTGCAGTTCGAGCTCGCGGTATTTCTTGCCCGTCTCCTTGGCCCAGCGCTCGGCCCCCGTGTAGGCCATTTCGTTGAACGACTTGTCGAACTTGCCGCCAAGGTCGAAGATGATCGCCGGCTCGGCCATGGCCGCCGAGGCCGAAACGGCAAGCGCGGCGGCGGCGCCGAAGAACTTTTTCATCAGGCTCATTGTCTGTCTCCCGGTTGGTTCGATTTTCCCGCGAGCGGATGTGCGTGCATTCCTCTTGCGGCCCGTCCGGCCGGAACGGGAACATCCGAAGATAAGGCCGCACAGGCCCCGCGGGGTCAATACCGATTTGCCGCAACGTCGGCCGCCGGGTCGGACGGATTCGACAAATGTTCCCGGTGACGTCGGGTCAGATTTCGCCCGTCCTGCCCAGGGGCCGTGTCATCAGAACGGCATCCACCAGCTGGCCGGCGGCGGTGCGATAGTAGCCCTTGCGCCGACCTGATTCCCGATAGCCAAGGTGCCGGTAGAGCGCTCGCGCCGCCCTGTTGTCGGCCGCGACCTCGAGGAAGGCGGTCGCGGCCCCCTCGGCGAGGGCTTGCGCCTCGAAGCCGCGCACGAGGCGCGAGCCGACCCCCTGCCGGCGCGCCTCGGGAGAGACGGCCAGGGTGAGAAGCTCGGCCTCGTCGGCGACCACGCGGCCAAGCGCGAAGCCTTTGGCATGGGTGACCGGGAAGACACCGGGTGTCGCCAGAAGCGCCGCGAACTCGGCGGTGGTCCATGGCCGGGGATGGGTGAAGGCGCGCTTGTGCAGCGCGGCGCAGCGCGCCGGCGTCCAGCCGGAGGGCGCGGGATGGCGCCGGTCAGTCAAGCAGCGGAGGCGCCGCCTCCCGGGCGGGCGCGGCGTCGGCGGGGCGGATGTAGAAGGGCGCGGGCCGGGGCTCGGCCGCCGCGTCCCGGCGGGCGGCAGCTCGGGCAATCGCTTCGGCGACGGGCAATAGCGGCGCCGCGGCCCGATCAAGCCCCGCCCAGGGCGGCGCGACCAGGGGAAGGCCGAGGTCGCGGGCCAGGGCAAGGCCCTCTTCCGCGCGCAGCGTCTTCACCTCCGCCGCGCTGACGCAGACGTCGCCGGGACGCACAAGGCGGGCGTGGAGCCTGCCTTGCGGCGCCGGCAGGCAGGCGAGGACGGGGCCTTCCTGACCCTCGGCCAGCCAGTCGAACCCCGTGACGCCGATCGCCGGCACGCCAAGCGAGAGCGAAAGGCCCCGCGCGGCGGCGACGGCGATGCGCAGCCCGGTGAAATTTCCGGGACCCGTGCCGACGCCGATGCGCCCGAGGTCGGCCCAGTCGGCGCCGACCTCGGCCAGGAGCCCTTCGATCAGGGGCATGAGACGTTCGGCTTGGCCGCGGTCCATCCCCTCGTCCCGGGCGGCAAGGATCCGATCCTTGCACAGCAATGCGGCCGCGCAATGCGCGGCCGACGTGTCGATCCCGAGGACGAGCCTGTCAGGCCGCAACGGGGCGCACCTCGATCACTTCGGGAATGTAGTGGCGAAGGAGATTCTCGATCCCCATCTTCAACGTCAGCGTCGCCGAAGGACAGCCCGCGCAGGCGCCCTGCATGTGGAGATAGACAATCCCGCGGTCGAAACCGTGAAAGGTGATATCGCCGCCATCCTGGGCGACGGCCGGACGCACCCGTGTGTCAAGAAGCTCCTTGATCTGGCGCACGATCTCTTCGTCCTCGCCGCTGTGCTCGGCGTGGCCGCCCTCGGTCTCGGCGCCCATGTCGATGGCCGGTTCGCCGGACTGGAAGTGTTCCATGATCGCGCCAAGGATCGAAGGCTTGATGTGATCCCAGACCGCGTCGTCAGACTTCGTGACGGTCACGAAATCCGGGCCCAGGAAGACGGCGCTGACGCCGTCGACCGCGAACAGGCGCCGCGCGAGCGGGGACACCGTCGCCGCCTCCGCGTTCGGGAAATCGGCGGTGCCGGCCGAGAGGACCGTCTGGCCGGGCAGGAATTTCAGTGTCGCCGGGTTCGGCGTGGATTCGGTCTGGATGAACATGGAGTGCCTCCGTCTAGGCCCTTGAAGATGTCCCTTCCGGCCGCAAAGGTCAAGATTTGGAACGATTCCAGATCCGGATCAGGTAATCGCCTCGAGCTGTTCCTTCGACAGGCCACCCGGCACGATCGTAATCGGCACCGGCAGCGTGCCGGAAGCGCGCGAGAGCTGCGACACAAGCGGGCCGGGCCCCGACTTTTCGGTCCCCGCGCCAAGCACGAGAACGCCAATCTCGGGATCCTCGCGGATCTGGGCAAGGATTTCCGGGACCGGTTCGCCCTCGCGGATGACCAGTTCGGGGTCGATGCCCTGCTTGTCGCGCATCCACTTGGCAAACACCTCGAAATGCGCCTCGATTCGCTCGCGCGCCTCGTCGCGCATGAGATCGCCGACGCCGATCCAGTGGTTGAACTCCTCGGGCCGGATGATGGCCAGGATCTGCACGCCGCCGCCCGTCTTGGCCGCCCGCATGGCGGCAAAGCGCATTGCGTTCAGGCATTCGCGGCTTTCATCGAGAACGACCAGAAACTTGCGCATGGACGACGGCTCCGGATGGCGTTGGTGTCCGGCGATCTTCGCCAATCGCGGACCGCCCGGCAAGTTTCTTTCGCAAGGGGTGCGCTCAAGCGCCGCTGTGCGCCCAGTCCCAGTAGATTTCGCGGACCCGCCGTGTGACGGGGCCGATCGGATACCGGGTGCCGTCGAACTCGGTGACGGGCGTCACCTTCATCATGTTGCCGGAAAGAAAGACCTCGTCCGCGGTGCGGAAGTCGTCGAAGCCAAGCACCGTCTCGTGCACCACGATGCCTTCCTTGCGAAGGTTTGCGATGTGGCGTGCACGCGTGATGCCGGCCAGGAAGGTGCCGTTCGGGATCGGGGTGAAGATCTCTCCGTCGCGCACCATGAACACATTGGCGGTCGCCGTCTCGGCGACGTTGCCAAGCGCATCGGCCACCAGCGCGTTGCCATAGCCCTTGGCGCGCGCCTCGGCCAGCATGCGCGCGTTGTTCGGGTAAAGGCAGCCCGCCTTCGCATTGACGACGTTGTCGGCAAGAACAGGCCGCCGGAAGCGGGTCGTCGTCAGCGTCGTTGCGGTATCGGGTGGCGGCATCGGGATTTCCTCGAGGCAGACGGCAAAGCCCGTCGAGCCTTCCTTCGGAAGCACGCCCAGATGGCCACCTTCGATCGCCCAGTACATGGGGCGGATGTAGACGGCGGCGTCCCGGGGATAGCGGCGAAGGCCCTCCCGGATGATGTCGACCATTTCTTCCGCGGTGACCGTCGGCGTTATCATCAGCGCCTCGGCCGAGCGGTTGACGCGGGCACAGTGGGCCTCGAGGTCCGGCGCGACACCTTCGAAGTAGCGGGCGCCGTCGAAGACCGTCGTGCCCAGCCACGAACCGTGGTCGGCGGCGCGCATGATCGGCACGTCTTCGTCATGCCAGCGGCCTTCGAACCAGGTGCGGATGTTGGTGCCTGTTGCCATCTGCTTCTCCGTGATCTCTCGGCCGCGCGTCGCGTCAGTCGCCCCGAGTGCGCAACATCCCGACGATGTCGTAGGTCTTCTCGAGGATCGGGGTCGCGATGGCGTCCGCGCGGCGCGCCCCGTCGCCAAGGATGCGGTCGATCTCGGCCGGGTCTTCCATCAGTTCGGCCATGCGCCGCGAAATGGGCGCGAGCCGCTCGACGGCAAGCTCGGCCAGCATCGGCTTGAACTCGGAGAACTGCTTGCCTGCGACCTGGCGGATCGCCTGTTCGGGCGTGATGTCGGCAAGCGCGGCGAAGATGTTGACGAGATTGCGCGCCTCGGGCCGTCCTTCGAGTCCTTCGAGCGTCTCGGGCAGGGGCTCGGGGTCCGTCCGGGCCTTGCGGATCTTCCTGGCGATGGTGTCGGCATCATCGGTCAGGTTGATCCGGCTCATGTCCGAGGGGTCGGACTTGGACATCTTCTTCGTTCCGTCGCGCAGGCTCATGACCCGCGTCGCGGGGCCTTCGATGACGGGCTCGACGACAGGGAACCAGTCGACGCCGTAGTCGTGGTTGAACTTGATGGCGATGTCGCGCGTCAGTTCGAGGTGCTGTTTCTGGTCCTCGCCGACCGGCACATGGGTCGCATGGTAGAGAAGGATGTCGGCAGCCATCAGCGTCGGATAGGCGAAAAGCCCGACCGAGGCGTTCTCGCGGTTCTTGCCCGCCTTGTCCTTGAACTGGGTCATCCGGTTCAGCCACCCCATCCGGGCGACGCAGTTGAAGATCCAGGCAAGCTGCGCGTGGCCCGGGACCTGGCTCTGATTGAACAGGATCGACCGCGTCGGATCGATGCCCGAGGCAAGGAAACCGGCCGCAAGTTCGCGGGTGTTCCGACGCAGGGCGGCTGGGTCCTGCCAGACGGTGATCGCGTGCAGATCGACGATGCAATAGATCGTCTCGGCCCCGCGTTCCTGCAACTCGACGAACCGCTTGAGCGCGCCCAGGTAGTTTCCGAGCGTCAGCCCGCCAGACGGCTGGATCCCCGAAAACACCCGCGTCTTGAACGCGGCGGCGGTGTCGGTCTTCGTGGCGGTCGGCTGTGCCGTGTCGGTCATCGCGGTCTCTCCGTCTGGACCTTCGGTCCCGCGTCGCTTATCGCTCGACCGGGTATCCGTCAACCAGCGCAGGATCAGGCAGATGAATTTCGGACCATCAGGGCACGGAGGCGCGGGCGACGGTCCGCCCGATGCGCTGCCCTTTCATCCCGTGCCGGCGGTGGTGCTGTTGCTTGCCGGGGCAATGACGGCCGTCGAGCTTCTGTTCCAGCTGGGCGCGCGCGGCATTGTCGGCGGGCCGGGGGCGGTCGGCTGGCGCCTTGATGCGGTGCGTGACTGGGGCGTTTCCGACGTCTTGTTCGAATGGATGATCGCCAACCGCCACTTCGATGCGGCCGAGGTCCTGCGCCTTCTTGCCTATCCGTTCATTCACGCCGATTTCACGCATGCCCTCTTTGCCGTGGTCCTTCTTCTGGCCATGGGCAAGGTCGTGGGCGAGGTCTTTTCGGCACCCGCGTTCCTGGCCGTGTTCTTTCTCTCGTCGGCGGCGGGGGGGATTGCCTACGTCCTTCTTCTGAATGTCCGGAGCTTTCTCATCGGCGCCTATCCGGGGGTCTACGGGCTCATCGGCGCCTTCACTTGGCTTCTGTGGTCGCGGCTTGCCAGTGTCGGTGCCGGTCGGATGCGGGCGTTCTCTCTCATCGGTATGCTTCTTGGGGTGCAGCTCGTGTTCGGCGCAGTTTTCGGCGCCAGCCCCGACTGGGTCGCGGACCTCGCCGGGTTTGCGGTCGGCTTCCTTCTGTCGTTTGTCGTTTCGCCCGGCGGGTGGCACCGCCTCCTGGATCGGTTGCGCGAACGCTAGGGGCTAGCGGCGGCGCAGCGACTGCCTGAGTTCGGCGATGCGGAAGGCGCCCAGCATCTGACCTGCGGCGCCATAGAGGACGAGCCCCCCCGCGACCAGCGCCGC
>RFGD01000073.1 GCA_003696705.1 Alphaproteobacteria bacterium
AGGCGCTGGCGGCGCTGCAGCGGGCCAACATCGCGCCGGTGGACCTGGCGCAGGCGGCCATCGGGCCGGGCATGGCCGTCTACACCCGCTACGCCCGCGTGCTCGACGCCGAGGGGCAGCCCGTGCCCGTGCGGGAGGCGCTGGCGCTCATCAACCAGGTGCTCGACGAGACGCTGGCCGAGCAGGAGGGCGACTTCGACGCCGACACCCGCTGGGCGCTCGCCTGGTTCGACCAGCACGGCTTCGCCCCGGGCGACTACGGCGTGGCCGAGACGCTCTCGAAGGCCAAGAACACCAGCGTGGCCGGCATGGTCGAGGCCGGCATCCTCGCCTCCGAGCGCGGGCAGGTGCGCCTGATCCGCCCCGAGGAGCTGCCCGCCGACTGGGACCCGGCCACCGACGCCCGGCTGACGGTCTGGGAGATGGTGCACCACCTGGTGCGTGTGCTGGGCGAGGGCGGGGAGGAGGCGGCCGCGGCGCTGGTGGCGAAGCTGGGCGGCCGCGCCGAAGTGGCCCGCGAGCTGGCCTACCGCCTCTACACGCTCTGCGAGCGCCGCAAGCGGGCGGCCGAGGCGCTGGCCTACAACGCCCTCGTGCAGAGCTGGCCCGAGCTTTCCCGCCTCGCCCGCGAGCGCCCCGCCCCGGCCGCCACCCCCGCCCAGGGCGGCCTGTTCGACTGACGTTTCCCCCCGGCCACCCACGGCACGCCATGAAACAGACCCTCCTCGACACGCTGCGCGAACAGGTGGTGCCGCTGCTGACCCCCTATGCCAGCCGCATCGCCGCCTTCGGATCGGCGGCGCGGGGCGACGACGGGCCGGACAGCGACATCGACCTCCTGATCCGCCTGCGCCCGCCGGCGGAACGCCCGCCGCTGGGCCTGGCCTGGTTCGACCTGGAAGCCCGCCTGAGCCGGCACCTCGGCCGTCCCGTCGTGCTGGTGACCGAAGACGCGCTCAGCCGCCACGTGCGGCCGTTCATCGAACCCGACCTCGTGGTGCTCTATGAAGAGTGACGCCGTCTACCTGCACCACGTCCTAGACGCCCTGCGGCAGATCGAGGATTACATGGACGGGATCTCCCTCGACGTCTTCCTGTCCGACAGGATGCGCCAGGACGCCGTGGTGCGGCAACTGGAGATCATCGGCGAGGCGTGCCGGCAGCTGAGCGACGCCCTGCGCGCGCGGCACCCGGACGTCCCCTGGCGGGCCATCATCGGGATGCGTAACCGCATCGCCCATGATTATCTCAACATCGATCTGCACGTCATCTGGGACGTGGTGCAGGTCGATCTACCGTCCTTGAAAACCTCTATAGAACGCATACTGGGTTTATAAGCTGAACCCTCATCCTTCACGCACATTATGGCCATCACCAACCGAGACCGCATCGAACGCGCCCTGGAGCTGCTCCGGCAGGGCCTCGGGCCGTTCGTCGAGCGCGAAGTGCAGCCCCGCATCCGCACCGGGGTCGTTTCCATGGACACCCTCCGCCGCTTTGCCGAGGACCCGAAGCTGAGCGACCGCCCCATCGAGGAGTGGGACGTCAGCGGCCTGCTCCGGCTGATGACGGACACCTGGAACAGCGTCTTCCGGGACACGCTGGGCTACGTCGAGCGCAGCCTCGTGAGCGAGCTCCGGGACTGGCGCAACCGGTGGGCGCACCAGGAAGCCTTCACGAGCGACGACACCTACCGCGTTCTCGACTCCGTCGAGCGGCTGCTCAACGCCGTCTCCGCCGCCGAGCAGGCCGCCGAGGTGGCCCGCATGAAGCGTGAGCTGCTGCGGCGGGTCAACGACGAGCAGGTGCGTTCGGAGAAGCGCAAGGCGGGCGGCTCGCTCATCGAGGCGGCCGCCAGCGGCGCGCTCAAGCCCTGGCGCGAGGTCATCCAGCCCCATCCCGACGTGGCCAGCGGCCGCTACCAGCAGGCAGAGTTCGCCGCCGACCTGTGGCAGGTGCACCTGGGCCAGGGCTCGGACGAGTACCGCGACCCGGCCGAGTTCTTCCGGCGGACGTACCTGACCGAGAGCCTCAAGCGGCTGCTCGTGGGCGCCGTCGAGCGCGTGCGCGGCGAGGGGGGCGACCCGGTGGTGCAGCTCCAGACCAACTTCGGCGGGGGCAAGACGCACTCGATGCTGGCGCTCTACCACCTCTTCTCCGGCCGCCTGCCGTCCGAGTTGCCGGGCGTCGAGGCGCTCCTGGCCGAGCTCGGCGTGAGCGAGCTGCCGGCGGTCCGCCGCGTGGTGCTCGTGGGCAACAAGATCTCCCCCGGCAACCCCGTCACCAAGCCCGACGGGACGGTCGTCCGCACGCTCTGGGGCGAGCTGGCCTGGCAGCTGGGCGGGCCGGAGGCCTACGCCCGCATCGCCGCCGACGACGAGAAGGCCACCAGCCCCGGCGACGCCCTGCGCGAGCTGCTGCGCGACTACGGCCCGGCCCTCATCCTCATCGACGAGTGGGTCGCCTACGCCCGCCAGCTCCACGACGAGAGCGACCTGCCCGGCGGCAGCTTCGAGACGCAGTTCACCTTCGCCCAGGCGCTGACCGAGGCCGTCAGGCTGGCCGGCAACAGCCTGCTCGTCGTCTCGCTGCCCGCCTCCGACACCGGCAGCAGCACCGCCGTGGACGACGTGGAGGTGGGCGGACTGCGGGGCCGTGAGGCCCTCGAACGCCTCCGCAACGTCGTCGGCCGCCTGGAGTCGTCCTGGCGCCCGGCCACGGCCGAGGAGGGCTTCGAGATCGTCCGCCGCCGCCTCTTCGAGCCGCTCGCTGGGGACGAAGCCTTCAAGCAGCGTGACGTGACCGCCCGCGCCTTCGCCGATCTCTACCGGGCCAACAGCGCCGAATTTCCGCCCGAGTGCCGCACGGGCGACTACGAAACCCGCCTCAAGGCCGCCTATCCCATCCACCCCGAGATCTTCGACCAGCTCTACGGCGGCTGGTCCACGCTCGTCAAGTTCCAGCGCACGCGCGGGGTGCTGCGCCTGATGGCGGCCGTCATCCACAGCCTCTGGGAGAAGGGCGACCGCGCCCCGCTCATCCTCCCTTCGTCCATCCCCATCGACGACGCCCGCGTGCAGTTCGAGCTGACGCGCTACCTCTCCGACAACTGGGTGCCGATCATCGAGAAGGACGTGGACGGCCCGCAGTCGCTGCCCCTGCAGATCGACGCGGAGGTGCCCAACCTGGGCAAGTACTCGGCCACGCGGCGGGTGGCGCGCACCATCTACCTGGGGTCGGCGCCCCGGGCCGGGGCCTCGCAGCGCGGCCTGGAGGACCGGCGCATCAAGCTCGGCAGCGTCCTGCCCGGCGAGCCGACTGCCGTCTTTGGCGACGCGCTGCGCCGCCTGGCCGCCCGAGCCACGTACCTCTATCAGGACGGCACCCACTTCTGGTACAGCACCCAGCCCACCGTCACGAAGCTGGCCGAGGACCGGGCCGAGCAGCTCCTCCGCGAGCCCGACCGCGTCACGCTCGAGATCGAGCATCGGCTCCAGCAGGCCCTCCGCGAGAAGGGCGACTTCGTGCGCGTGCACCCCGTCCCCCGCACCAGCGCCGACGTGGCCGACGAGGCCGAGGCCCGGCTGGTCGTCCTCCCGCCGGACCAGCCCTACCACCGCGACGGCGACAGCCCGGCCGAGGTCGCCGCTCGCAACCTGCTCGCCACGCGGGGCAACAGCCCCCGCCTCTACCAGAACACCCTCGTCTTCCTCGCCGCCGACAAGATCCGGATGCAGGACCTCGACGAGGCCGTGCGCCGCTTCCTGGCCTGGCAGTCCATCCTCGACGAGAAGGACGCCCTCAACCTGGACCCCCACCAGGTGCGCCAGGCCGAGACGCAATGGAAGGCCGCCGACAGTACCGTGACGGCTCGTCTGCCGGAGGTCTACCAGTGGGCGCTCGTGCCCGAGCAGAAGGACCCCGCCGCGCCGATCACCTGGCAGGCCATCCGCCTCGCCGGCGGCGACCCGCTGGCCGTGCGCGTGAGCAAGCGCCTCCGCCGCGACGAGCTGCTCGTCACGGCGCTGGGCGCCACCATCCTGCGCAAATACCTGGACGAAGTGCCCCTCTGGCGCGGCGACCACGTGCCGGTGCGCCAGCTCGTCGAGGACTTCGCCCGCTACCTCTACCTGCCCCGTCTCCAGCGCCCCGAGGTGCTCGCCGAGGCCATTCGGAGCGGCGTGGCCCTGCTGACCTGGGAGCAGGACGCCTTCGCCTATGCCGAGGCCTATGACGAGGCCGCCGGTCGCTACCGGGGCCTCCGGGCCGGCGAGACGGTGGCCCTGACGGTCGACAGCCCCGGCCTCGTCGTCCGCCCGGACGTCGCCCGCCGGCAGCGCGAGGCCGAGCGCGCCCGGGCCGGTGCCGGTGTCTCCCCTGTGCCCCCAGCGGCGACCGGGCCGGCGCCCGGCATGGTCCGGGACGACGGGACCGTCGTGCAGCCAGAGGCCGGCCCCGAGGTGGCTACGGCGGCCCCCCGGCGTTTCTACGGCACCGCCCGCCTCGACCCCACCCGCGCCGGGCGCGACGCCGGCCGCATCGCCGAAGAGGTCATCGCGCACCTGACCGGGCAGGTCGGCGCCGAGGTGACCGTCACGCTGGAGATCCACGCCCACCTGCCCGAAGGCGCGTCGGACCACCTCGTGCGCACCGTCACCGAGAACGCCCGCACGCTGGGGTTCGAGTCGTTCGGGTTCGAGGAGGAATAGGACGCTCCGGACCGATTCACGACGTATCAACCATGTGCTCATCATGAGCAAGAAAACCGAAGGCAGGGTCCTCCTCTCCTGGATCGCCAAACGCAACGACCCCTACCAGCAGGTAGGCGAGCAGCGGATGCTCGGCCCCACGCTCGGGCTCCTCTTCGAAGAGGCCTCCCCCTATCGCGGGCAGATCACGGACGTGGTGCTCTTGGCCCGGGACCGCGACGAAAAGCCACGCCCCGGCGAGCTATCGGAGCGCCAGATCCTCGACTACCTCACGCGCGAGATCCGTGAGCGCGATCCCCGCATCACGGTGCACCCGCGCCTCTGGGACGGGGAGGACCCGACCGACTACGAGGCCATCCACGCCTTCCTGAAGGCCGAGGTGCCCCGGCTGCGCGAGCAGTTTCCCGGACGCGAGTGGGTCATCCACATCAGCCCCGGCACACCCGCCATGCAGACCATCTGGGTGCTGATGGTCGAGACGGGGCAGATCCCGGGGCCGGTCACCATGGTCAAGTCCTACCGGCCGTGGGAGCGCAAGGAGGGCAAGCTGGCCGTGCCGGTGCGGCTGAACCTGGAGACCCTGTTCCGCACGCTGCCGGCCTCCCGCCCGGCGGAGGTGGCCGACGAGGGTGAAGAGATCTTCTGGAACCCGGCCCGCTTCCAGTCCGACCGGCTGAAAACGCTCTATGCGCAGGCCCGCCGCATCTCCCACCTCAACGTGCCCGTGCTCATCCTGGGCGAGCGCGGCACCGGCAAGACGACCCTCGCCTCGTGGATCCGCCTCAACAGCCCCTTCCGCATAAAGGAGCTGGACGACCACTGGCCCTCGCTCGCCTGCGGCGCCTACACGGCCGAGACCATGCGCTCGGAGCTGCTGGGCCATAAGAAGGGCGCCTTCACCGGCGCGGACCGGGACAAGCCCGGCCTCTTCAAGCAGGCCGACGGCGACACCCTCTTCCTCGATGAGATCGGCGACATCTCGCCGGACCTGCAGCGCCTGCTCATCCGCGCCATCGAAGAGAAACGCTTCTATCCCCTCGGGGCCGACAGGCCCGA
>RFGD01000435.1 GCA_003696705.1 Alphaproteobacteria bacterium
CCCGACTGTCCATCTTCAGCTTCATGCAGGGTTTCCCATCTCTCGCTTTGCGTTAGGATTGGCCCGAACAAGACTGGAAAGGCAAGCCATGAGCGACGATCTTCTGCTTTCCCGCGAAGAGGACGGCATCGTCCGGTTGACGATGAATTCCCCGAAGAACCTCAATGCGTTGTCGGACGCCATGATTGCGGCGCTTCAGGAAGAATTCGACCGCCTTGCCGAAAGCGAGACGGCCCGCGTCGTCGTCCTTTCGGGCGCGGGCCGCGCCTTCTCGGCCGGCCATGACCTGAAAGAGATGCAGGCGGCGCGCCAGGCCGAGGACGGCGGCGCCGACTATTTCACCGACCTTTTCGCCCGGTGCGCGCGCATGATGATGTCGATCCAGCGCCTGCCGCAGCCGGTGATCGCCTCGGTCCACGGCATGGCGACGGCGGCCGGGTGCCAGCTTGTCGCCAGCTGCGATCTGGCGGTTGCGGCCGAGGGCACGCGTTTCGGTGTGAACGGGGTCAACATCGGGCTCTTCTGCTCGACGCCGATGGTGGCGCTGAGCCGGAACGTGCCGCGCAAGAACGCGTTCGAGATGCTCGTCACCGGCGAATTCGTCGACGCCACGCGCGCCGCCGCACTTGGTCTGGTCAACCGCGTCGTGCCGGAGGCATCGCTCGAGGCCGAGACCGAGGCGCTCGCCCGCACGATCGCGGCCAAGCTCCGCCCGGCCGTCCGCATCGGCAAGCGCGCCTTCTACGAGCAGATCGAGATGCCGATCGCCGATGCCTATGCCTACGCCGGTGCCGTCATGGTCGAGAACCTCGGCTACGAGGCGACCGCGGAAGGCATGGCCGCCTTCATCGAGAAGCGCAAACCGAGCTGGCAGAACGACTGAACGCCCCCCTCGTGCCCCTGCCGGGCCCGGGCAACGCACCCGCCCCCGGCAGCGGCCGGTCACTTGGAAATGATCTCGGGACCCATGAAGGCCGTGGGCAGCACGGTCGAGATCCAGGGGACATAGGTCACGATCACGAGGAAGACGAAAAGGACAGCCAGGAAGGGCAGCGCGGCCCGAACCACCGACATCATCGGCATGCGGGCAACGCCCGACGTCACGAAGAGATTGAGCCCCACGGGCGGCGTGATCATCCCGATTTCCATGTTGACGACCATGATGATGCCAAGATGGATCGGGTCGATGCCGAGGTCGACCGCGATGGGAAAGACCAGCGGGGCCACGATCACGATCAGCCCCGAAGGCTCCATGAACTGCCCGCCGATCAAGAGAATCACGTTCACCGCGACAAGAAACATGACCGGGCTCAGCCCCGCCGACAGCATTGCCGAGGCGATCTCCTGGGGTACCTGCTCGTCGGTCAGCACATGCTTCAGGATGAGCGCGTTCGCGATGATGAACATGAGCGTGACCGTCAGCTTCCCCGCCTCGTAGAGCGTCATGCGCGTGTCGCGGTGAAAAAACGCCGTTACCAGCGTCCAGGGACGACGCAGAAGACTGTGATCGTCCCCCTCGCCCTCGCGGCACAGCGGTCCCATGTCGCGATAGACGAAGGTCGCGATGAAGAAGGCGTAGACCGCCGCCACGGCCGCGGCCTCCGTCGGGGTGAAAATGCCGCCGTAGATGCCGCCGAGGATGATGACGATAAGGAAGAGGCCCCATCCCGCCTCGCGCCCCGAGGCGACGATCTCTCCCCAACCCTGCCAATCGCCCTTCGGCAGATCGCGCAGTTTTGCGATCGTCCAGATCGCGACCATCAGCATGGTGCCCGCAAGAATGCCCGGGATCACGCCGGCAAGAAACATCCGACCGACAGACACATCCGTCGCCGACGCATAGACGACCATGACGATCGACGGTGGGATGAGGATGCCAAGCGTCCCGGCGTTGCAGATGACGCCCGCCGCGAATTCCTTCGAATAGCCGACCTGCTGCATGCCCGCGATCACGATCGAGCCGATGGCCACCACCGTCGCCGGCGACGAGCCGGATAGCGCCGCGAACAGCATGCAGGCAAAGACCCCCGCAATTGCAAGCCCGCCGCGCAGATGGCCGACGCAGGCAATCGAGAAGCGGATGATCCGCCGCGCCACGCCACCCGTCGTCATGAAGCTCGACGCCAGGATGAAGAACGGGATCGCCAGAAGCGTATAATGGCCCGCCATGGCCTGATAGAGCGACTGCGCCAGCGCCGCGAGCGAGGTGTCCGACAGGACCAGAAGGAAGATGGTCGAGCTGAGGCCAAGGGCAACGGCGATGGGAACGCCGATGAGGAGAAGGCCGATCACCATCACGAACAGAAGGGCGACATCCATCGCTCAGCGCTCCTCGGCAGGGGCCGTCCGGGCGGCAAGCTCGTCCTCGACCTCGTGCGAGACGATGAGACCGTCGCGCTCGCCGCGCCAGATCTCGATCGTGACGATCACGAAACGCACAAGGATCAGAAGCATCGCCAACGGAAGGACGGAATAGGGAACGACGCGCGGCAGCTTCTCGTAAGGCTCGCCCTGGTTGATGACGGGCTCGAGCCACCGGAAGATCCCGAGCATCGGGATGCGGTCACTTTCGTACCACGCCTGGTCGCGGGTGGCCTCGAAGCCGAGCGGGAACCAGCGGCCCGCCGTCCTTTCGAGCCCCGCATAGGGCGCCCAGTAGTCCCAGGCCCCCTTCAGAAGAAGAAAGGCATAGGCGATGCAGAGGACACCGGCGACCACGGCCACCGTCCGCCGCGCCCGGGGCGGCAGCATCGCCGTCACCACATCCACGCCAAGGTGCGCACCGATCGCAATGCAATGGCTGATGCCCAGAAGCACCAGCCAGGCGAACAAGGTCAGCGTGACCTCGATCCCCCACAAGAGCGAGGTGCCGAAGCCATAGCGCAGCACCACGTTGACAAAGGTGACAAGCGTCATGAGCCCCAGAAGGACGGCAATGGCATTCGCCTCGAACGCAAGAAACCACCGCCCGGGTCGGGTTCGTGCCTCGATCCTGGTCATCCTGTCCCCCTCAGCACCGCATGTGCCGACCGCGCCGGAGCCCCCGGCGCGGCCATTTTCACAATGTCTTCAGACTACATGGACGCGTTGATCGCCTGCGCGGCGTCGATGTTCTCTTGCCCGACGTCGTCGCGGAACTTGTCCCACACCGGCTTCATCGCATCGACCCAGGCCTGGCGCTGTTCCGGCGTCAGCTGACGCACGACGCCGCCGGCATCGATGATCGCCTGCTTGGCCTGCTGGTTGACGTTGTAGGCTTCCTTGTTCCGCGTTACCGTCACCTCGCGCAGGATGGTCGCCAGCTGGCTGCGCACATCGTCGGGAAGCCCTTCCCACCAGTCGACGCTGGTCACGACCAGATAGTCGATGATGCCGTGATTGGTCTCGGTCACGCCGTCCTGGACCTCGAAGAACTTCTTGCCCCAGATGTTCGACCAGGTGTTCTCCTGCCCGTCCACGACGCCCGTCTGAAGGGCCCCGTAGACCTCGGAGAAGGCCAGCGGCACGGGGATCGCCCCCAGCGCCTCGAACTGGGCGATGAGCACTTCGGACTTCTGAACCCGGAAGCGAAGGCCCTTTGCGTCCTCGGGCATCAGAAGCGGCCTGTTCGCCGACATCTGCTTCATGCCGTTGTGCCAGAACTCGAGCCCCAGAAGGCCGCGGCGCACCATGGCACGCTTCATCTTCTCGCCGGTTTCCGACGTCTGGAAGGCATCGACCGCGTCGATGTTCTTGAACATGAACGGCAGGTCGAAGATGCGATACTGCTTCGTGAAGGCCTCGAACTTCGACAGCGACGGCGCGGCAAGCTGCACGTCGCCGTTCAGCATCGCCTCGAGCACCTGGTCGTCGTTGTAAAGCGTCGAGTTCGGGAAGACCTCCATGCAGGCCTTGCCGTCCATCTCGGTGTTCACGCGCTCTGCAAGAAGCGAGGCGGCAATCCCCTTGGGGTGCTTGTCCGTATTGGTGACATGGCTGAACTTGATGACGATCTCTCCGTCGTCACAGCCGGGCGATGCAAGGGCCGCGCCACTCGTCATCGCCAGCGCCGCGGCGGCGGCGCAGGTTGCCAGGAATTTCATAATTCTTTACCTCCCGATTGAGCCGGGCCGGGCCCGGAGCATGGCCATGTGACCACGGGAAGCGCCATCCTTTCAAGGTCTTTCGGGTTCGGTGCGTCTTTCGCGTCCGGCGCCCGGGACGGCGGCGGATCCGGGCCCTGCCGCCCGCCCGCCTGCAAGGGACCGGATGCGCCAAACCGCGAGGAGAGGAACGCCCAACGGATGAAGACGCTTCGCACCCGACCCACGGACGACGCGTTCGTCCAGGACCCCTATCCCTTCTACGACCGCGTGCGCGCCGCCGGCCCCTTCGCCTTCTGGGCCGAATACGACATGGCGGTCACGGCCCGGCACGCCCTCGTCGGGGCCATCCTGCGCGACCGCCGCTTCGGGCGCGAGGCGCCGCCGGACGCCGTGCCACCGGCCCCCGATCACCTGCGCCCCTTTCTGGACGTCGAGCGCCACTCGATGCTCGAACTCGAACCCCCGCGCCACACGCGCTTGCGCGGGCTGGTCGTGCGCGCCTTCACCTCGCGGGCCGTGGCCGCACTTTCGCCCCAGATCGAGGCCCTTTCCGACAGGCTGATCGACGCGTTTCCGACCGACAGCTTCGACCTTCTCGACGCCTATGCCCGCCCCCTGCCCGTGATCGTCATCGCCCGGCTTCTGGGCATCCCCGACGACATGGCCGATCAGCTTCTGGCCTGGTCGAACGACATGGTGGCCATGTATCAGGCCCGGCGGACCCGGGCGGTCGAGGACCGCGCCGTCGCTGCGACGCGCGCCTTCGTCGCCTTCCTTCGCGACGAGATCGCGCGCAAGCGCAAGAGACCGGCCGACGATCTTCTCTCGGCCCTGATCGCGGCGGAAGCGGACGGCGAGCGGCTGACCGGCGACGAACTTGTCACGACCGCGATCCTTCTTCTGAACGCCGGGCACGAGGCGACGGTCCACACCCTCGGCAACGGCGTGAAGGCCGTTCTCGAGCACCGGCCGCCCGCCGCGGCGCTGGCCCCGGAGGCGATCGAGAACACGGTCGAGGAAATCCTGCGCTTCGACCCGCCGCTTCACCTCTTCACCCGCTGGGTGTACGAGGATCTCGTGCTTGAGGGACAGTCCTTCCGCGCCGGCGAAAAGGTCGGCCTTCTCCTTGGCGGCGCGAACCGGGACCCGGCGGTCTGGCCGGCACCCGACCGCTTCGACCCGATGCGCCGGCCGCGCCAGCATCTTGCCTTCGGGGCCGGCATCCATTTCTGCGTCGGCGCGCCGCTCGCCCGGCTGGAGCTTTCCGTCGCGCTGTCGCGGCTCTTCGCGCGCTGCCCGCGGCTCGAACTGTCGGCGGCGCCGCGCTACGCGAACCTCTACCACTTCCACGGGCTCGAGCGGCTCATGGTCCGGGTCGGCTGAGCTGAAGCCCGACGGGGGCCGTCCTCAGCGGCGCGCCGCCTCGACCGCCCGGCGGATCGTCTCGGCCTCGGCCATGGTTGCGGCATGGCCGGCCTCGATCGCCTCGGCTGCGCGGTGAAGCTCGAGCACCATGATCCTGAGGATCTTCACGTCGATCTCGACGTCGGGCGGTTCGGCGGCAAG
>RFGD01000074.1 GCA_003696705.1 Alphaproteobacteria bacterium
ATGCAGCCGGCAGAGGGCGTGGTCCTCGATCTCGGCGTGTCCTCGATGCAGCTCGACCGCCCCGAGCGCGGCTTTTCCTTCATGCGTCCGGGGCCTCTCGACATGCGCATGGGCCAGGAGGGGCCAAGTGCCGCCGATCTCGTCAATACGGCCGACGAGAAGACGCTTGCCGACATCATTCACTTCCTGGGGGAAGAGCGCGCGGCGCGCCGCATCGCCCGCGCCATCGTGCGCGCAAGGGCCGAGGCGCCCATCACCACCACCGAACGACTTGCCGAGATCGTCGCCGCCTGCCTGCCGCGCCCGAAGCCGGGTCAGATCCACCCGGCCACGCGCACCTTTCAGGCCATTCGGATATGGGTCAACGACGAGCTGGGCGAGCTTGTGCGCGGCCTCGCCGCGGCCGAGCGGGTCCTTGCGCCCGGCGGCTGGCTGGCGGTGGTGACGTTCCACTCGCTCGAAGACCGGATCGTGAAGCGGTTCTTCCAGCTTCACGGCGGTCGCGCCCCGGGTCAGAGCCGCCACGCGCCGGCCGTTGCCGCCGCGCCGGCCGCCTTCGAGATCGTTACCCGCCGGCCCGTCACCCCGTCGCCCGAGGAAGCCGCCGCCAACCCGCGGGCGCGGTCGGCAAGGCTGCGGGCCGCGCGCCGCACCTCGGCGCCGCCCTTGCCCGTCGATGCCGCCGCCCTTGGCATGCCTCCCCTGAAAACGAAGGAAGCCGGACGATGAGAAGTGCGCTCTACATCGTCGCCGCCCTGATGGTCATGGCCGTCGGCTGGTGGGCCTATACCGAGAACTACCGCACGCAAGAGACGATGGCCGAACTTGACGGGCTTCGACGCCAGATCACCGAAGCGCGCGAGGAGATCGCGATACTTCGGGCCGAATGGGCGTATCTTGCGCGGCCCGAGCGGCTGCGCGATCTCGTGGCGCTCAACTTTGATCGCCTGCGGCTTGTGCCCATGTCCGGCGCGAGCTTTGCCGCCGTCGACGAGGTCGCCTTCCCCGACGACGGCTTCGGCGCGCTTGCCGCCATTCACGAGCTCAGGGCCGACGAACAGGCCGGCGAGACAAGCGAGGAGCGGCCATGACGCGCATTCCCCTTCGCCCGCTTGCGCGCATTCTCGACGCCCGCCGCCGGGGCCAGAACCCGGACGCGATCGAGCGCGAGAACCGCCGCCTTCGTCACGAGCACTTGCGCGACCAGCAGCGGCGCGTGGCCGAGAGCCGCCTCGTGGTGCTGTCGCTCCTCTTTGTCGCCGGTTTCCTGACCATCGGCGCGCGCATGGCCGTTCTTGCTTCGACCGAGCCGTCCGAGCCGGCGTCGGTCGCGGCCAGCGCCTCCATTGCCGCCCAACGCGCCGACATCCTGGACCGCAAGGGGCGAATCCTTGCGACCAACCTTGCCACCAACGCGCTCTACGCCCAGCCGCCGATCATGGTCGACCCGGACGGAGCGGCCCGCGCGCTGGCCCGGATCTTCCCCGACCTCGACGCCCAGACCCTGGCAAAGCGGTTCAAGTCGGGTCGGAAGTTCATCTGGATCCGCAAGAAGCTTTCGCCCGAACAGCAGCAGGCCGTCCACGACATCGGCGAGCCGGGGCTTCTGTTCGCCCCGCGCGAGATGCGCCTCTATCCCAACGGTCGCCTGGCCGCGCATGTCCTTGGCGGCACGGGCTTCGGCCGCGAGGGGGTCCATGCCGCCGAACTCGTCGGCCGCGCCGGTGTGGAAAAGGCCTTCGACGGCTTTCTGCGCGACCCGGCGAACGGCGGGCGGCCGCTGCAGCTCTCGATCGACCTTTCCATCCAGTCGACGGTGCGTCGCGTCCTTGACGGGGGCATGCGCCTTCTCAATGCGCGCGGCGCGGCCGCGGTGGTGATGGATGCCCGGACGGGCGAAATCGTGGCCCTGGCCTCGCTGCCCGATTTCGACCCGAACGACCGCCCGGCACCGCCGACCGGGGGCGATCCGGCCGACAGCCCGCTCTTCAACCGCGCCGTTCAGGGCGTCTACGAGCTGGGCTCGACGTTCAAGACCTTCACCATCGCCCAGGCGCTCGAGCTCGGACTCGTCACGCCGGCCACCGAGATCGACACCAAAGGTCCGCTTCGCTGGGGCCGCTTCCGCATCCGCGACTTTCATGACCTCGGACCGAAGCTGAGCGTCACGGACGTCCTTGTGAAATCGTCGAACATCGGCACGGCGCGAATCGCTCAGCTCATCGGCGCCGAGCGCCAGAAGTCCTTCCTTCGCCAGCTCGGGCTTCTCGACCCGGCGCCGGTCGAGCTCGCCGAAGCGCCGTCGGCCCATCCGCTCTATCCCTCGAACTGGTCCGAGATCTCGACCATGACGATTTCCTATGGCCACGGCCTGTCCACAAGCCCGCTGCATCTGGCCGCCGCCTACGCGACCATCGTGAACGGCGGCCACAAGGTGCGGCCGACGCTTGTGCTGGGCGGCGGCCGGCGCGACGGCGAACGGCTCATCTCGGCCGAGACCTCTCGGCAACTGCGCAAGATGCTGGCCGAGGTCGTCACGCGTGGCACGGCCACCTTCGCGCAGGTTCCGGGCTATCCGATCGGGGGCAAGACCGGCACGGCCGACAAGCCGAACCCGAAGGGGGGCTATTACAAGGACAAGGTCATCGCGACCTTCGCGGGGGCCTTCCCGGCGTCGGACCCGAAATATGTCGTCGTCGTGACGCTCGACGAGCCGGTCGAGACCTCGGGGCCGAAACCGCGGCGCACGGCGGGCTGGACCGCCGTCCCCGTCGCCGCCGAGATCGTCCGGCGCATCGCGCCGCTTCTGGGCGTGCGGCCTGTCATTGAACAAGGGGGCGCGCCTGCGCTAACACTCACCGGCAACTGACCGGTCGGGGCGAATGGGCACGTGACAGAGACAACGAAGAGGACGCTGGCCGAGCTTGGGCTTGCCGGGGCCGGGTACGGCGGGGTGGCCGTGACGGGACTGGCAAGCGACAGCCGAGAGGTGCGGCCGGGGATGCTTTTCGCCGCCCTGCCCGGGGTGGCCGCGCACGGGGCCGAGTTCGCACCAAAGGCCGTCGAGGCCGGCGCGGCGGCCATACTGACCGACGCGGCGGGCGCGGCCCGGCTCAAGGCGCTTGAGCTTCCGCGCCGGGTGCCGGTCGTCGTCGCGGCCGATCCCCGAGAGGCGCTGGCCTACGCCGCCGCGCTCTGGTTCGGCGCCCAGCCCGCGACGCTGGTTGCCGTGACCGGCACCAACGGCAAGACGTCGGTCGCGACGTTTCTGAGGCAGATCTGGGAGTTCATGGGGCTCGAGGCGGCGAACATCGGCACGACGGGCATCGAGGGGGCCTATGCCGCGCCCCTTCAGCATACGACCCCCGATCCGATCACGCTGCATCGCCACCTTGCGGCGATGGCGGCCGCGGGCGTGACCCATGCGGCGATGGAAGCGTCGAGCCACGGGCTTGCGCAGATGCGTCTTGATGCCGTCCGTCTTGCCGCCGCCGGTTTCACGAATCTGAGCCGGGATCACCTCGACTATCACGGCGACGAGGACGCGTATTTCGAGGCCAAGGCCGGGCTTTTCGAACGCATCCTTCCCGATGATGCCACCGCGGTCGTCAACGCGGCCGATCCGGCGGGCGGACGGCTCGAATCGCGCCTGCGGTCGGCCGGGCGGCGCGTGATGACCGTGGGACGGGCGCCTGGGAATGATCTGCGCCTTCTGGGTCAGCGTTTCGATGCGACCGGGCAGGAAGTGCTGTTCGAACTTGCCGGCGCGCCCCAGGGCGTGCGGCTCGAACTCATCGGGGGGTTCCAGGCGGAAAATGCGCTTCTTGCGGCGGGACTGGCCATCGCCGCCGGGGCCGCGCCCGACGAGGTCGTGCGGGCCCTGCCCGCGCTGCGCACGGTGCGCGGACGGATGGAGCTTGCCGCCCGCCGCGCCAACGGGGCGACCGTTTTCGTCGACTATGCCCACACGCCGGCGGCGATCGAGACGGCGCTTCAGGCGTTGCGACCGCACGTTCTGGGCCGTCTGTTCGTCATCATCGGTGCCGGCGGG
This sequence comes from Alphaproteobacteria bacterium, assembly GCA_003696705.1. GTDB lineage: Bacteria > Pseudomonadota > Alphaproteobacteria > Rhodobacterales > Rhodobacteraceae > RFGD01. The sequence goes on from RFGD01000074.1 coordinate 4,052, forward strand.
GACCGCGACCGGGGCAAGCGCCCCCTGATGGGCGAAGCGGCCGCGCGCCACGCCGACGTCGTCTTCGTCACCGATGACAACCCGCGCTCCGAGGATCCGGCCGCCATCCGTGCGGCGGTCATGGCCGGCTGTCCGGGCGCGACCGAGATCGCCGACCGGGCCGAGGCGATCCTGCGTGCGGTCGATACGCTGGGGCCGGGGGACGCCCTTCTTGTCGCCGGCAAGGGGCACGAGACGGGGCAGGTCATCGGCGGCACCGTCTTTCCCTTCGACGACGTCGAACAGGCAAGCCTTGCCGTCGCCGCACTCGAGGGCAGGCCATGAGCGCGCCGATCCTCTGGACCGCGGCCGAGGCGGCGACGGCAACGGGCGGCACGCCCAGGGGTGACTGGGCCGCCTCGGGCGTTTCGATCGACACCCGGACGCTTGCGCCGGGCGATCTGTTCGTCGCGCTGAGCGACCGTCGCGACGGGCACGACTTTGTCGCCAAGGCGCTGGCGCAGGGCGCCGCGGCGGCCATGGTCTCGCGCGTGCCGGAAGGCGTCGGCCCCGACGCCCCCCTTCTTGTCGTCGACGACGTGCAAGCGGCGCTCGAGGCGCTGGGGCAGGCGGGCCGGGCCCGAAGCGGGGCGCGCGTCATTGCTGTCACGGGCTCGGTCGGGAAGACGTCGACCAAGGAAATGCTTCGCGCCATCCTGTCCGGTCAGGGCCGGGTCCACGCGGCCGAGGCCAGCTTCAACAACCACTGGGGCGTGCCACTGACGCTGGCGCGACTGCCGGTCGATGCCGATTTCGCCGTCATCGAGATCGGCATGAATCATCCCGGAGAGATCGCACCCCTTGCGCGACAGGCCCGGCCCCATGTCGCGCTGGTGACGACGGTGGCGCCGGCGCACCTTGCCGCCTTTCCGGACGTTGCCGCGATCGCGCATGAAAAGGCGCAGATCTTCGAGGGGCTCGAGCAGGGCGGCGTTGCGGTCGTGCCGGCCGGCCTCGACACCAGCCCGATCCTTCTTGCCGCCGCGGCTGCCCGCGCCGGGTCGGTGACGACCTTCGGCCACGGCGAAGACGCCGATTATCGCCTTCGCGACCACCGCCTTGCCGAAGGGGTTGCCGTCGTCCGCGCCGAGGCATCGGGCAAGCCGTTTCTTCTGCGCCTTGCCGCGACGGGTCTGCATTTCGCCACGAACGCCCTTGGCGCGCTCGCTGCTGCCGCGGCGGCCGGGGCCGATCTCGGGGTCGGCGCCGGCGATCTTGGCCGCTGGACGCCGCCGGCCGGACGCGGCCGGGTCGAGCGCGTGCCGGTGGATGCCGCCGCCGATCCCGACCACGCCCTTCTCATCGATGACGCCTTCAACGCCAATCCGGCGTCGGTGCGGGCGGCGCTTGACGTCCTGGCGGCGCATCCCCGGCCGGTTCCGCGCGCGTCCACCGCGCGGCTGGGCGGTGGACGGCGCGTCGCCATTCTGGGCGACATGCTCGAGCTTGGCCCGGACGAGGCGTCGCTCCATGCAGGGCTGGCAGCGCTCGGGGCGATGGCGCGGATCGACGTGGTCCACTGTGTCGGCCCGCGCATGCGAAACCTCTGGCAGGCGCTGCCCGCATCGCGCCAGGGCCTCTGGACCGAGACGGCGGCGGAAATGGCTGCGCGCGTCGGGCGTCTGGTCGCGCCGGGCGACGTGGTTCTGGTCAAGGGCTCGAAGGGATCGGCCGTCAGCACCGTTGTTGACGCGATCCGGAAATTGGGGCAGGGCGGTCCCCGAACGACATGAGGCTGGCCGAATGCTTTACTGGTTGACCGTCCTTTCCGACGGCGGAGACATCTTCAACCTCTTTCGCTACATCACCTTCCGCGCCGGCGGGGCCTTCTTCACGGCGCTGGTGTTCGGCTTCCTGTTCGGCCGGCCGCTGATCGAGATGCTGCGCCGGCGTCAGCGTCACGGCCAGCCCATCCGCGAGGACGGGCCCGAAAGTCACCTGGTCACCAAGGCGGGCACGCCGACGATGGGGGGCGTGCTGATCCTCGGCGCGCTGGTCGTCTCGACGCTTCTGTGGGCGCGGGTCGACAATCCCTACGTCTGGGTGGTCCTTGCCGTGACCATCGCGTTCGGCGTCATCGGCTTCGTGGACGACTTCTCGAAGGTGAGCCGCAACAGCCACGCCGGCGTGCCGGGGAAGGTCCGCCTCGGGATCGGGCTTCTCGTCTCGGCGCTGGCGGCGGTCGTCGTGCAAGGGCTGCATCCGGCGCCCCTTTCGGGACAGCTGGCCGTGCCGGTCCTGAAGGACGTGCTTCTCGACATGGGTATCCTTTACGTCCCCTTCGCGGCGCTCGTCATCACGGGGGCGGCTAACGCCGTCAACCTGACCGACGGGCTTGACGGGCTGGCCATCATGCCGGTGATGATCGCGGCCGTCGCGCTCGGGATCATTGCCTATGTCGTCGGCCGGGTCGACTACTCGGGCTATCTCGACGTCCATTATGTCCCCGGCGCGGGTGAGCTTCTCGTGTTCGTTTCGGGGCTCGTGGGCGGCGGCCTCGGGTTCCTGTGGTACAACGCGCCGCCGGCCGCAGTCTTCATGGGCGACACGGGGTCGCTTTCCCTTGGCGGCGCGCTTGGTGCGATCGCCGTCGTCACGAAGCACGAGATCGTGCTGGCCATCGTCGGCGGCCTCTTCGTGGTCGAGGCGCTTTCGGTCATCATCCAGGTCGCCTATTTCAAGTGGACCGGCAAACGGGTGTTCCTGATGGCGCCCATCCACCACCATTTCGAGAAGCTGGGCTGGTCCGAGCCGCAGATCGTGATCCGCTTCTGGATCATCAGCCTTGTCCTGGCGCTGATCGGGCTCGGCACGCTCAAGCTGCGCTAGGGAACATGATCGCCGTTCGCGGATATGACGCACAGCGCGTCGCCGTCCTCGGGCTCGGGCGGACGGGACTTGCCGCCGCACTGGCGCTGACTGCAGGCGGCGCCCGCGTCGTCGTCTGGGACGACAGCGCCGAACGCCGTGCCGAGGCCGAGGCGCGCGGCCTCGAGGTTGCCGATCTTTCCCGCGGCAGGGCGTGGGAGGGGCTGGCGCTTCTGGTCGTCTCGCCCGGCATCCCGCATCTCTATCCCTCGCCGCATCCGGCCGTGCGCAGGGCCTGGGACGAAGGCGTGCCGGTCGACAACGACATCGGGCTGTTCTTCCGCTCTCTGGCGACGCCGGGCTGGGACGTGCTCGACGAGGTGCCGCGTGTGGTCGCGGTGACGGGGTCGAACGGGAAGTCGACGACCTCGGCGCTGGTGCACCACATCCTGTCAAGTGCCGGACGACCGACCCAGCTTGCCGGCAACATAGGGCGCAGCGTTCTTGACATCGACCCGCCCGAGGGCGGCGGCGTCGTCGTCCTTGAGCTGTCGTCCTATCAGCTCGAACTCGCGCGGGCGCTGACGCCGGACGTTGCCGTGTTCACCAATCTGTCGCCCGATCACCTGGACCGGCACGGCGGGCGCGGCGGTTACTTTGCCGCCAAGCGCCGTCTCTTTGCCGAGGGCGGCCCCGACCGCGCCATCATCGGCGTCGACGAGGACGAGGGCGCCTTCCTTGCCAGCCAGCTGGCCGAGGGTCCGGGCGACGACAGGGTCATCCGCGTCTCGGTGCAGCGCAAGCTCGACCGGTTCGGCTGGTCGGTCTTCGTGCGGAAGGGCTTCCTTTCGGAATACCGGCGCGGGCGTCAGGTGGCGTCCATCGATCTGCGCGCCATCGCGGGACTGCCCGGGCGCCACAACCACCAGAACGCGGCGTCGGCCTATGCCGCGTGCCGGGCCCTCGGCCTCGCGCCGCGCCAGATCGAGGCCGCGCTCCACGGCTTCGAAGGCCTGCCGCACCGGAGCCAGCTTGTGGCCGAGAGGGACGGCGTGCGCTTCGTCAACGATTCCAAGGCGACGAATGTCGATGCCGCGGCGCAGGCGCTTCAGGCCTTCGACCGGATCCGCTGGATCGCGGGTGGCCTTGGGAAAGAGGGCGGGATCACCCCGCTCGCCCCGCATTTCGGGCGCGTCGCGAAAGCCTATCTCTACGGGCATTCGGCGCGCGAGTTCGCCCTGTCGCTTGGCAACACCCCGCACGAGGTCTTCCGGACGTTGCCCGAGGCCGTGGCCCGCGCCACCGCCGAGGCCGAGCCGGGCGACACGGTGCTTCTGGCCCCTGCCGCGGCCAGCTTCGACCAGTATCCGGACTTCGAGGCCCGGGGCGAGGACTTCGTCCGCGTCGTCCGCGCGATCCTGGACGGGACGGACAAGCCGGCCGATCAGGGCGCCCCGTAGGCGGGATTCCGTCACAATCGTGAAGTTCGGGTGGGAAAATCTGGATGCCCGGCCCGAATTGCGGTAGGCTGCGCCCAAAGCCGGGACAACACCGGAACGACGAGGCAGTGCTGGGCAGTTTGCCATGACAGAAATGGTTTACGGGACGCATCCCGTGCAGGCGGGAGAGCCCGTCCTTCCGAAGTGGTGGCGCACCGTCGACCGCTGGACGCTGACGTCCGTGCTTCTGTTGATGGGGGTGGGGCTGATCCTTGGGCTTGCGGCATCGCCGCCGCTTGCCGAACGCAACGGGTTCGAGCCCTTCCACTATGTCAAGCGTCAGTTCGCCTTCACGCTGATCTCGGCCGTTGCCATGGTGGGTCTGTCCATGACCTCGCCGACGACGGTGCGGCGGCTGGGCGTCCTCGGTTTCCTTGCCACCTTCCTTGCGCTCGTCCTGCTTCCCGTGTTCGGGACCGACTTCGGGAAGGGCGCAGTGCGCTGGTATTCCCTTGGCTTCGGGTCGGTGCAGCCGTCGGAATTCCTCAAGCCCTGCTACATCGTGGCGACCGCATGGCTCATGGCGGCCGCGACCGAGATCGGCGGGCCGCCGGGGCGGCTCTATTCGGTGATCGTCACGGCTGTCGTGGCCGGATTTCTCGTCATCCAGCCCGATTTCGGTCAGGCGACGCTTCTCATCTTCGTCTGGTCGGCGATGTATTTCGCGGGCGGCGCGCCGATACTCGTGATCCTCTCGGTCGTGGTGGCACTCGCCGGGGGCGGGATGCTGGCCTACAACACCTCCGAACACTTCGCCCGGCGCATCGACGGCTTTCTCTCCCCCGAGGTCGATCCGACCACCCAGATCGGCTATGCGACGAATGCCATCCGGGAAGGCGGCTTCTTCGGCGTCGGCGTCGGGGAGGGTTCGGTGAAATGGTCGCTGCCGGATGCGCATACCGATTTCATCATTGCCGTCGCCGCCGAGGAATACGGACTTGTTGCGGTCGGGCTTGTCATCTTCCTCTTTCTCGTGCTCGTCACGCGCTCGCTGGCCCGATTGATGCGGGAACGTGACCCCTTCGTGCGCCTGGCCGGCACGGGGATCGCGTGCCTTGTCGGCATGCAGGCCATCATCAACATGGGCGTGGCCGTGCGCCTTCTCCCGGCAAAGGGGATGACGCTGCCCTTCGTCTCGAACGGCGGCTCCTCGGTCGTGGCGATGGGGATCGCCGTCGGCATGCTTCTGGCGTTGACGCGCACGCGGCCGCAGGGTGACATTGCCGACGCCCTGTTTCAGCGGCGGGCGACGCATGACTGAGCGCAAACCCCTTCTTCTTCTGGCTGCCGGAGGCACGGGCGGGCACATGTTCCCCGCCCAGGCGCTGGCCGAGGCGATGTTGCGCCGCGGGTGGCGGGTGCGGCTTTCGACCGACCAGCGCGGCGCCCGGTTCGCCGGCGGCTTTCCCCATGTCGTCGACATCGACATCGTGCCTTCGGCGACCTTCGCGCGGGGCGGCGCGTTGCAGAAGGCGGCGGTTCCGTTCCGGCTTGCCGCAGGGGTGGGCGCGGCGGTCGCGCGGATGCTTGCCGACCGGCCGACGGTCGTCGCGGGGTTCGGCGGCTACCCGGCGGTTCCGGCCATGACGGCGGCATGGCTTCTGCGCGTGCCGCGCATGATCCATGAACAGAACGGTGTGCTGGGGCGCGTGAACCGCTTCTTCGCGCCGAAAGTCGATGTGGTCGCCTGCGGCACCTGGCCGACGGACCTGCCGGCGGGGGTCGAGGCCGTGCACACGGGCAATCCCGTTCGCGCTGCCGTCATGGCGCGCGCCGGTGCCGCCTATATCCCGCCCGGCGACTATCCGATGAGCGTTCTTGTCATGGGCGGCAGCCAGGGCGCGCGGATCCTGTCGGACGTGGTCCCCGCCGCCATGGGCCGGCTGCCCGAGGCGATGCGCCGACATCTCCGCGTCTCGCACCAGGCCCGGGACGAGGATATCGAGCGCGTCACGGAAGCCTACCGTCAGCTTGGCATCGACGCCGAGGTGCAACCCTTCTTCGCCGACATCCCCCGCCGGCTGAGCGAGGCGCAGCTTGTCATCTCGCGCGCGGGCGCGTCGTCGGTCGCCGATATCTCGGTGGTCGGGCGGCCGTCGATCCTGGTGCCCTTCGCAGCGGCCGCCGGCGATCATCAGACCGCGAACGCGCGCGGCCTTGTCGAGGCCGAGGCCGCGATCCTGATCCCCGAATCAAGGCTTGATCCCGTCACGCTTTCGGACCAGATAGCCACCGTTCTCGGCAACCCCGATGCGGCGCTGCGCATGTCGCAGGCGGCTCTGGCCCAGGCCCGGCCAGACGCCACCGAGGCGCTTGTCGAACTGGTCGAGGCCCTGGCGCGGAGGGACGAAGGATGAACGCGGCGACGAAACTGCCGACCCAGCTTGGGCCGATCCACTTCGTGGGGATCGGAGGCATCGGCATGAGCGGCATTGCCGAGGTGCTGTTGACGCTCGGCTACCAGGTTCAGGGCTCGGATCTGAAAGCCTCGGCGATCACCGAACGGCTCGAGGCGCTGGGCGCGCGCGTCTTCATCGGGCAGCGCCCCGAAAACCTCGAGAACGCCGAGGTCGTCGTGATCTCGTCCGCCATCCGTCCGGGCAATCCCGAACTTGACGAAGCGCGTCGCCGCTCGATCCCGGTCGTGCGTCGCGCCGAGATGCTGGCCGAGCTCATGCGGCTGCGCTCGAACATCGCGGTGGCCGGCACGCACGGGAAGACGACGACGACCACGCTGGTTGCCACGATGCTCGACAAGGGCGGCTTCGATCCGACCGTCATCAACGGCGGCATCATTCATGCCTACGGGTCGAATGCGCGCGCCGGCAGCGGCGAATGGATGGTCGTCGAGGCCGACGAGAGCGACGGCACCTTCGTCCGGCTGCCGGCGACCATCGCGGTCGTGACGAACATCGACCCCGAGCACCTCGACCACTGGGGCAGCCTTGAGGCGCTGCGCGACGGCTTCCACACCTTCGTGTCGAACATCCCCTTCTACGGTCTTGCCGTCCTCTGCACCGACCACCCGGAGGTGCAGGCGCTTGTGGGGCGCGTCACCGACCGGCGCATCGTCACCTATGGCTTCAATCCGCAGGCCGACGTGCGCGCCGTCAATCTTCGCTTCGCCAGAGGCGAGGCGCATTTCGATGTCGAGCTTGCGGCCGAGGGACAGACCATTGCCGACTGCCGTCTGCCGATGCCGGGCGAGCACAACGTCTCGAACGCGCTGGCGGCGGTGGCGGTGGCACGCCACCTCGGCATGAAGCGAGACGAGATCCGCGAAGCTCTTGCCGGTTTCGCCGGTGTCAACCGGCGCTTCACGAAGGTCGGAGAGGTCGGCGGCGTCACCATCATCGACGACTACGGGCACCACCCGGTCGAGATCGCGGCGGTTCTCCGCGCCGCGCGTCAGGCGACCGAGGGGCGCGTGATCGCCGTCCACCAGCCGCACCGCTACACGCGCCTGTCGTCGCTGTTCGAGGATTTCTGCACCTGTTTCAACGATGCCGATGTCGCCGGGATCGTCGAGGTCTATCCCGCCGGCGAAGCGCCCATCGAAGGCGCGACCCGCGACGCGCTGGTCGAGGGGTTGCGGCGCCACGGCCACCGTCACGCGCTTGCCCTGCCGGACGAGGACGCGCTTGTCGCGCTCGTCCGGGAAGAAGCGCGGCCGGGGGACATGGTCGTCTGCCTCGGCGCCGGCACCATCTCGGGCTGGGCGCGCAATCTGGCCGCCCGGCTTTCGGAAGATGGCTGAGCCCGTCGCAACGCTGCGCCGCGAGGTCGGCTTCGGGCTTCTGACCGCGTATGGGCTTGGCGTCATGGTCGGCGCCGGGATCTACGTCCTTGTCGGCGCCATTGCCGGGCTTGTCGGCGTCTGGGCGCCCCTTGCCTTTGCACTGGCGGCCCTGATCGCGGCCCCCACGGCGCTGTCCTACGCAGAGCTTTCCGCCCGCATCCCCCGCGCCGGCGGAGAGGTCGCCTATCTCGACAGTGCCTTCGGCCATCCCGGGCTTGCAGTGCTGGTCGG
>RFGD01000436.1 GCA_003696705.1 Alphaproteobacteria bacterium
CCTCAAGGGCGGCGTTTGCGTTTGATGCACCCGTGGAAGCACCGCGGAAGCAAGAGGGCGCGAAGTCCGTTCCGCATCACCCCCGGTCGCGGCGGAGGATGATCGACAAGAGTGCCAGTGCCGAGGAGCCGACGACGAGAAGGAGTGAAACCGCGTTCAGAAGCGGCGTGGAGCCCTCCTTGAGGCGGTCGAACATCGCGATCGTGAGCGGGGCGTCCGAACCGACGAGCATGAGGGTCGTGTTGAAGTTCTCGAAGCTCATGAGAACCGCCACCAGTGCGGCACCGACGATCGCTGGCGCCAAATACGGCAGCGTGATCTGACGAATGGCGCCCCACCGCGTGGCGCCGAGATTGAGCGCCGCTTCCTCGAGCCCGCGGTCGAACCGCTCCAGCCGGGCGGCGATGACCAGCGTCGCAAAGGTCGCGATGAACGAGAACTGTCCGAGGATGACGAGGACGAGACCGGGGCGGAGGATATCGAACCAGCGCCCCGTGGCGTCTTCGAGCCAGTTTGCCACGTAGCTTGTTTCTACGAGGATCGAGATGCCAAGGATGATCCCCGGAATGACAAGGGGCAGCAGCATGAGAATGTAAAGAAGATCCCGTCCGCGAAAACGATAACGGGTGAACAGGAAGGCATTTGCCGTTCCCACCGCGACCGAGAGCGCAGACACCCAGAGCGCAACGAAGGCCGAATTCCCGACCGCGCGAAGAATGGCCCGGTCGTGAAACGCCCCGATGCGCGGGCGCTCGGTGCCAAGAAACCAGTCGAGCGTGAAGCCGTTCCAGGGCAGGGCCGGGAACTGGCTGTCGTTGAAGGCGAAGACGGCGACGGCGGCGATCGGCAGGGCAAGATAGACGAAGAAGGCGACCACATAGGCTCGGTAGAGCCAGCGGAAGAGGGGCGGTTGCGGGATCGACGGGATCATGGCTGCCTCCTCAGGTCCTTGCCATGGTGTCGCGAAGGCTCTGCCCACTCAGCCTGAGCCCGGCCCAGACGATGGCCGACGAGAGTGCCAGAAGAAGGAAACCGAAGGCCGATCCCTGTTCCCAGTTGAACCGCGTGATGAACTGATCGTAGATCAGCCCCGTGAACCAGAGCGAGCTTTTCCCGCCCAGAAGGATTGGCGTGAGGTAGTTCCCGAGGCTGAGCATGAAGACCACGATCGCGCCCGAGACAATGCCCGGCTTGGCGTGGGGAAGGATGATCTCTCTCAGCACGGCCCAGCTTGAGGCTCCCATGTCGTAGGCAGCTTCGACCAGGCTGTCGTCCAGGCTTTCGAGCGTGGTGACAAGGGGCACCACCATGAAGAGCATCGAAGTGTAGACGAGGCCCACCATGATGGCGGCGTCGTTGTAGAGAAGTTCGACCGGGCCGTCGGCAAGGCCCAGGAACTGAAGCAGGGATGAAAAGACTCCGCTCTCTCGCAGCAGGATCATCCAGCCGTAGGTGCGGACGAGTTCCGACACCCAGAAGGGGATGAGGCAGGCAAGAAACAGCGCCTGCCCAAGCCGTCCGCGCGCGATCTTCGCGATGTACCAGGCCACCGGAAATCCGATGAGAAACGTCAGGACCGTCGCCAGGACCGACATGATCGCCGTCCTGAGGAAGGTGTTCCAATAGAGGGGCTCCTGGAAGAAGGTGAGGTAGTTCGAAAGCCCGAAGGCATAGGTGCCGACACCGACGCGCTCTCGCAGCGACACGACGAACATCGCAACATGCGGAAGAATGATGAGCAGCGTCAGCCAGAGAACGAGCGGCGTCATCAGAAGATAGAGCGAAATTCCGACCTCTCGCCGTCTCATGCGCCGGCCTCCTCGGACGGGCCATCGGCGCGGGCGGGATAGGCGCGGGCCGCTTCTGCCGCCCAGGCAAGGCTCAGCCTTTCGCCGCGCGAAAGGTCGGCGTATTCGCCGGTCTGCGGAATGGCGACGTCCATTTCGCGCCCGCCTCGCTGGCCCGCCTGTTCGAGGCGGACGAGAACGCGGCTGTTGGCGCCGTTGAAAAGGACATCCTGAACCGTGCCGATGGCGTGGTTGGCCTCGGCCGCCGTCGCGTCGCTTCCGGCGGCGGCGCGGGCCATGCGCACGGCCTCGGGGCGCACGAAGATTTCGACCCGGGTTCCCGGGGCCAGGGCGTCGGCCGCCGCAACGGCCCGGACTTCGAGCCCGTCGTCGGTTCTGGCCACGATCCCCTTGCCGTCCGTTGTCACGACCTTGCCGACGAAGCGGTTCGCATCGCCGACGAAGCCCGCGACGAAGGCCGTCGCCGGCCGGTAATAGAGGTCCTGCGGACGGCCGACCTGTTCGAAGCGGCCATTGTTCATGACGGCGACCTTGTCGGACATGACCATCGCTTCGGACTGGTCGTGGGTAATGTAGACGAAAGTCGTCCCGAACCCTTCCTGCAGCTTCTTTAGCTCGACCTTCATGTGTTCGCGCAGCTTGAGGTCGAGGGCACCGAGCGGCTCGTCGAGGAGCAGAAGATCGGGCTCGAGCACCATGGCACGGGCGATCGCCACGCGCTGGCGCTGCCCGCCCGAGAGTTCTTCGATCCGGCGCCGCTCGATGCCGGGCAGGCCAACGCGCGCCAGCGCATCGGCCACGCGCCGGTCGATCTCGGCGCGCGGCACGCCCTGCTGACGCAGGCCGAAGCCGACGTTTCGTCCGACATCCATCATCGGAAAGAGCGCAAGGTGCTGAAACACCATCGAGACCGGGCGCCGGTTCGGCGGCACGCCGGTCATGTCGCGTCCCTTGATGGCGATTTTCCCGCTCGTCGGCTCGAGGAACCCGGCGATCATGCGAAGAAGCGTCGTCTTTCCGCAGCCGGACGGCCCGAGGATCGAAAAGAAGCTGCCGGGCTCGACGGTGAACGAAACCCCGTCGACGGCGCGGAACTCGCCGAAAATCCTGGTGACTTCGCGGCATTCGAGATCTGGGACGGATACGTTGGACACGGGCACCTCTTCCCTGGACACGAGCCTTTCCGACATGTGGCCGGGGCGCAGGGGAAGCGCCCCGGCCGGGGTCACACGGTCACCGGCCGCGTCGCCGTCATTCGGCGGCCTTCACGCGGTCAAGAACGGCGCCTTCCATCGCCTCGAGGCCTGCGGGGACCGGGGGATACCAGCGAATGTTGTCGATGGCCTCCGGCGGGAAGCTTTCGTTGAAGCGGGCCTTCAGTGCCGGGTCCACGTTCGCGTCACCCCCCTTCGACGCCGTGAAGTTGCCGGCCGCCGCCGTGATCCGCGCGGCAATCTCGGGCCGCATCACGAAGTTGATCCACTTGTAGGCGGCATCGTCGTTGCGGCCGCGCTTGGGCAGCGCGAAGGTGTCGATCCAGCCAAGGGCACCGGACTTCGGGGCCACGAAGGTGATGTCCGGATTCTCGGCGTTCAGCTTCCAGCCGCCGGTGTCCCAAGCCATCGCGGCCCAGACCTCGCCCGAACGCAGAAGGTTCAGGATCTCGTCGCCGCCCGACCAGTAGGTCTTCACGTTGGGTTTGCACTCGATCAGCTTCTGTTCGACCTTGTCGAGGATCGCCTGATAGGCATCGGGATCGCCATAGGCCGCGAAGGGGTCCTCGCCCATCGCGAAGGCGAAGGCGATCAGCGTCGGCCGCTTGAGCCGGTAGCTGACGCGCCCCTTGTACTTGGGGTCGCAAAGGTCGAGGTAGTCCTTGACGTCCGGCGCCTTGGCCTTGTTGACCACAAGCCCCGAGGTGCCCCAGACGTGCGGGACGCCATAGACTTCGCCGTTCAGCGTCGTGTTCTTCTTCGTCGCTTCAAGCATCGACGGAATGAAAAGTGACGCGTCGATCCGCGACAGATCAAGCGGCTTGTAGATCCCGAATTCGGCCTGCGCGCCCGTGATCCGGTCCTGGCTCGGCTGGGCCAGGTCGAAGCCGCCGCCGCCGGTGGCCCGAAGCTTGGCGATCATCTCCTCGTTGTTGGAAAGCGTGACCTCGACGGTGATGCCGGTTTCCTTCTCGAAATCGGCCACGACGTCCTCGGGGGCGTACCCGCCCCAGGTCAGGAGCCGAAGCGTGTCGGCCGAAGCCAGGGACGGCAGTGCGCCGGCCATCAGGCTTGCGGCAAGGCATGCAAACAGGCGTCTCGAAATTCTGGTCATTCTCTTACCTCCTCTGTTCGGCGGGGACGGCGTCATGGCCATCCCGCGTGGCATCGGCCGGCCCGTTACGGGGCCGGTCCTTCTGCCTTGTCGACCGGAAATGTAACGCGAAAATGACGCGCCCTTCCGCGTGCCGATGCCCCGAGGCTACGGCACGCGCTCCGATCGTGGCAATCGGAACCTTTCGTCGGAGGTTCGCGCCGGGCCTAGAGAAGCGTCAGAACAAGCCCTGCGATGGCCGATCCGCCGGTGGCATAGACGCCATCGATCAGCGAAAGTTTCGCCGGCCGCCCCGCAAAGCTGTAGTTCGTCACGATCCAGGGCGTGGCAAGGAAGAGCCCGATGCCAAGACCCGCGACGAACCCCTTGCCGGGGCTGTCGATCCCGGCCTGGGCAAACATGTGCCGCATCATTCCCGCGACCAGCACAAGGCAGATGGCGCTCACGAGATAGGGCCGCGGGTTCCTCGGGTTGACCTTGTCGGGGTCAAGGCCGGCGGCCTCCATCCACGCCTTTCCCATGAGCCCATACCAGAGCGCGCCGAAGATCCAGGCCGCCGCGGCGGCAAGTATGACTGTCAGGGCACCCATGTCGTCCTCCCGTTCCTGTTCGCGTTCCCCGAGTGTATCGGCAAGGGCCGGGGCTGGCTAGGGCGCGACGCCGCCCAGTTCGCAGATGACCTTCCATTCGGCCTCGGTGACCGGCTGGACGGACAGGCGGCTGTTTCGAACGAGAACCATGTCAGCCAGCCGCGGATCGGCCTTGCACATCTCGAGCGTTACCGGCCGCGCCATTGGGGCAACGGCGCGGACGTCGACGCATTCCCAGCGCGGATCGTCGGTGGTGCTGTCGGGGTGCGCCTCGGCGATGACCTCGACGACGCCGACAATCGCCTTGTCCTTCATCGAATGATAGAAGAAGCCGCGGTCGCCCACCTTCATGGCGCGCATGTTGTTGCGCGCCTGATAGTTTCTGACGCCGTCCCATTCCTCGCCGGCCGTTCCCCTGGCCACAAGGTCGTCCCAGCTGAAGGTCGACGGTTCGGATTTGAACAACCAGTATGCCATGCACTTTCCTCCGGGGTGGTCGATGCCCAGGCCGGGGCTCATTCGGGTTTGAGTGGGCGCGAGAGCAGGGCCTCGGTGGCCTTGGCGACGGTCGTCCGGCCGTCGATCACGGCCGCGGTCATGGCCGTGACCGGCATCTCGACGCCCCTCTCGCGGCCAAGCTCGAGGGCGGCGGCGGCGGTGGCCTTGCCCTCGACCGTTTCGCCGGCGGCCGGTGGCCGGCCGGCACCGATGGCGAGGCCGAACCGGAAATTGCGGGACTTCTCGGACGTGCAGGTGAGCACAAGATCACCGAAACCCGAAAGCCCCGACAGGGTCTCGGCGCGGGCCCCCATGGCAAGCGCAAGGCGCGTCATCTCGGCATATCCGCGCGTCATCAGCGCCGCGCGGGCGCTTTCGCCAAGACCGGCACCGATGACGATGCCCGCGGCGATGGCGACGACGTTCTTGAGCGCACCGCCCAGGCTGGCCCCCGTCACGTCCGTGGTGCGGTAAAGGCGCAGCCCCGGGGCCGACAGGGCATGCTGAAGTCGGCGCGCCTCGGCCTCGTCATGGGCGGCGATGGTCAGCGCCGTCGGCAAGCCGCGCGCGATGTCGGCCGCAAAGCTCGGCCCGGTAAGGATGGCTGCCGAGACGTCGGGCCGCGCGTCGCGCAGGATCTCGACCGGCCCGCGGCCGGTGGTGCGTTCGATGCCCTTGCAAGCCGCGACCAGGGCGCCTCCGCGGAAGGCCCCGGCATGTGCCTCGGCAAAGGCGGCGAGGGCCTGGGTCGGCACGGCCACGACCAGGATGTCGCATGCCGCGGCAGGTTCGAAGTCCGCGGTGGGGATCACCGTCTCGGGAAGTGCCACACCCGGCAGATGCGCCGCATTCTCTCGCCGCCGGCGCATCGCTTCCATTTGCCCGCCGTCGCGTCCCCAAAGGATGACCTTGCGTCCCGCGCGGGCGAAGGCAAGGGCCAGCGCGGTCCCGAAGGCGCCGGCCCCGGCGACGGCCACCCGCGTCACGCCTTGGCTCCTTTCCGCCCCGACCCGAGAAGCGCGGGCTGGGAACGGTCGAGCGGCCAGCGGGGCCGGGCGCCAAGGTCGAGCCCGTCCTGCCCGCCCTGGCGGAAGCGCTCGATCCCTGCCCAGGCGACCATCGCCGCGTTGTCGGTGCAAAGCGACAAGGGCGGCGCCACGAACCGGGCCCCGCTTTCGGCCGCAACCTCGGTGAGCGCGGCCCGGATCTCGGCGTTGGCGGCGACACCGCCGGCGACGGCAAGCGACGGACTGTCGCCAAGCCGGTCGCGGTACAGCCGAAGGGCAAGCCGCGTCTTTTCGGACAACACGTCCCTTACGGCCCGCTGAAAACTGGCCGCCAGATCGGCCCGGTCCGCACGGCGCAGGCCGCCGGCAGCGGCGATCGCCTGATCGCGCGCGCGCAGGACCGCCGTCTTGAGCCCCGAGAAGGACATCGTGCAATCGGGGCGGTCCAGAAGCGGACGCGGCAGTGCGAAGCGGTTCGGGTCGCCGGCTTTCGCCTCGGCCTCGATGGCGGGGCCGCCGGGCTGGCCAAGCCCCAGGATCCGGGCGGTCTTGTCAAAGGCCTCTCCCGGCGCATCGTCGATGGTGCCGCCGACGCGAGTGAACGCCTCGGCCCCGTGCACCAGCAGGAACTGGCAATGCCCGCCCGAGACAAGAAGGCACAGATAGGGCGGCTCCAGACCATCGCTCAGCCCGGGGGTCAGGGCGTGCGCGGCAAGGTGGTTGACCCCGACAAGGGGAAGGCCGGTGCCCGCCGCGATGCCCTTGGCCAGCATGACGCCCGCCAGCACGCCGCCGATCAGCCCCGGTCCCGCCGTGACCGCGACCCCGTCCAGCGCCGCCAGTGTCAGCCCGGCATTGCGCAGCGCGCGCTCGACGGCGATGTCGAGCTTTTCGGCATGCGCGCGGGCCGCGATCTCGGGCACGACGCCGCCAAACGCCTCGTGCAGTTCGGTCTGGCCCATGACGACCGAGGAAAGGATCGACGGCATCTGGCCCGGCACATGGCGGACCACAGCGGCCGCGGTGTCGTCGCAGCTGCTTTCAATGCCAAGGAAGGTCACTTCCAACTCGTGCATCGCGTGCCGGTGTCCGGTCCCGGTTGCCAGGTTCTGGAAGGGCAGGTAACACCGGAGTGTGAACGAAACAATCCCGACCGACCGTCCCGTCATCCTTCTGACGCGCCCGCGCGCGCGGTCCGAAGCCTTTGCACACCGCCTCGGCGCCGCGTTTGGGGACAGGGCCGAAGTCCTTGTCGCACCGCTGATCGAGATCGTGGCGACAGACGCGGAACTTCCGCTTGAGGGCATCACGCACCTTCTGGTGACCTCTGCGAACGCGCTGCCAGCGCTGGACGGGGTCGAGCTGCCCGGGCCCGTTTCCGTCCTTTGCGTGGGGCCGCGCAC
>RFGD01000437.1 GCA_003696705.1 Alphaproteobacteria bacterium
GCCGGGCGGCTGAAGGGGCGCTCGCTCATGCTGGTGCGCAACGTCGGCCATCTGATGACCAACCCCGCCATCCTCGATGCCGACGGCGCCGAGGTCTTCGAGGGCATCATGGATGCCGCGATCACCACGCTGATCGCCATGCATGATCTTCGCCGCACCGATGGCCCGCGGAATTCGGCCACCGGCTCGATCTATGTCGTCAAGCCGAAGATGCACGGGCCGGACGAAGTGGGCTTTGCCGACCGGCTCTTTTCGGCCGTTGAAGACATGCTCGGCCTGCCCGAATACACCGTCAAGCTTGGCATCATGGACGAGGAGCGGCGCACCTCGGCCAATCTCAAGGAGTGCATCCGCGCCGCGAAGCATCGGGTGTGCTTCATCAACACGGGATTCCTGGACCGCACGGGGGACGAGATTCACACCTCGATGGAGGCGGGGCCCATGGTGCGCAAGGCCGAGATGAAGCACCAGCCCTGGATCCGCGCCTACGAGGACCGAAACGTCGACATCGGGCTTGCCTGCGGGCTGCGCGGGCGCGCGCAGATCGGCAAGGGCATGTGGGCGGCCCCGGATCTCATGGGCGCCATGCTGGCCGAGAAGATCGCCCATCCCGAGGCCGGCGCGAACTGCGCCTGGGTGCCAAGCCCGACCGCTGCAACGCTTCACGCGACGCACTATCACCGTGTCGACGTGAAGGCCCGCCAGGCCGAGATTGCCGCCGCCGGACCCCGCGCAACGCTGCGCGAGCTTCTGACCATCCCCCTCGCCGAGGGCGCCAACTGGTCGCTCGACGAGGTGCGCGAGGAGGTGGAGAACAACGCCCAGGGGATCCTTGGCTATGTGGTGCGCTGGGTCGATCAGGGCATCGGCTGTTCGAAGGTGCCCGACATTCACGACGTCGGCCTGATGGAGGACCGCGCGACCTGCCGCATCTCCTCGCAGCATATCGCGAACTGGCTTCACCACGGCGTCGTTTCCCATGACGAGGTCATGGAGGCGATGCGGCGCATGGCGGCGGTGGTCGACCGGCAGAACGAGGGTGACCCGAACTATCACCCGATGGCCCCGGGCTTCGACACGATCGCGTTCGAGGCCGCGTGCGATCTGGTGTTCGAGGGGCGCGACCTGCCCTCGGGCTACACCGAACCCGTGCTTCATCGCCGCCGGCTCGAGGTCAAGCGAACCGGCCGGCCCTGAACCGACGCCGCCGGCCCCGCAACGGGAAGACAGGAAGAGGGGAAGGACATGGCAGAGATTTCGCTACGCCGCGCCCGCACGATCATTCGTGCGGCACTCGAGGCCGGCCGGAAGGCGGGGCTTGCGCCGCTCTCGGTCGTGGTGCTCGACGCGGGCGGGCACGTGAAGGCCTTCGAGCGCGCCGACGGCGCCAGCCCCGGGCGTTTCGAGATCGCCTTCGGCAAGGCTCACGGGGCCATCATGCTGGGCATGGGCGGCAGGGCCCAGATGGCCCGGGCCGAGGCGCAGGGCTACTTCATGCAGGCCATGAACGGGCTATTCGGCGGCCGGGTCGTCCCGGTGCCGGGAGGTGTGCTTGTGCGCGACCGCGGGGGCCGCATCGTCGGGGCCGTCGGCGTCACGGGCGACAGTTCCGAGAATGACGCAATGGCCGCCGTGGCCGGGATCGAGGCCGCCGGGCTGGTGGCCGAAGCCTGATCGGTTCGGCCCAGGACGGCCTGGCCGTTCCGGGCGGGGCTTTGTGCGCGCACGCAAGGTGGGCTGTGCGCCTGCAGGTGTTCAGTCTTGCACAGCCGCCCTATATTGTAGCGGCGACCGGGGCGGACGATCCGGCGGGACAGCCCGCCGCGTCCCGGCCGGGTGGCAGACAGGCAACGGCAGGACGGACATGGCGCGACCCAGGGTCGGGATCATCGGGAACCGGTATCTCATCAACGACGAATATCCGGCGCACGCGACCGGCATCATCAACGCCGAAGCCGTGGCCCGGGTCGCCGGGGCGCTGCCCCTGATGGTGCCGGCAGATCCGGACCTTGTCGACCTCACGAGCCTCCTGGACTGCTGCGACGGTTTCCTTCTGACCGGGGGGCGGCCGAACGTCCACCCCTCCGAGTATGGCGAGCCCGAGACCGAGGCGCATGGCGCATTCGACCGCTCGCGCGACAGGCTGGTCTTGCCGCTCGTGCGCGCCTGCGTCGAGCGCGGACAGCCGTTCTTCGGCATCTGCCGCGGGTTTCAGGAAGTCAACGTTGCCATGGGCGGCACCCTGCACCCCGAGATCCGCGAGCTTCCCGGCCGCATGAATCACCGCATGCCGCCCGACGGGTCGCTCGAGGAAAAATTCGCCCTTCGCCACAAGGTCCGCTTCACCCCGAACGGCGTCTTTCATCGCGTCCTTGGCGCCGAGGAGGTGATGACCAACACGCTGCACGGGCAGGGGATCAAGACGGAAGGCGAAAGAATCGTCATCGACGGATGGGCCGAAGACGGCACGCCCGAGGCGCTGTACGTGCGCGACGCGCCGGGATTTGCGCTGGCCGTCCAGTGGCATCCCGAGTGGAACGCGGCGAACGATCCGGTTTCGCGGGCCCTCTTTTCGGCTTTCGGGGCGGCGCTTCGCGACTGGGCCGAACACCGCGCCCCGGCGCCGCTGCATCAACAGGTCTGAAGCGCCGGGATTGCGGCAGCCGGTCGCAGGCGCTAGCCATGGCGTGCCAGCCGTGAAGGAGCGCCGCGATGCGTGATTCGAACTTTCTCAAGGAAACCAATGCCCGCCACCTGTGGCATCCCGTCGCCGCGCCGCGCGCCATGCAGGAGACGCCGCCCGTCATCGTGTCGGCCGCGGAAGGGGTGCGCATCACCGACATCGACGGGCACACGGCGATCGACGGGGTCGGCGGGCTCTGGTGTGTCAACGTCGGCTATTCGAATGACGTCGTGAAGGCCGCCATCGCCGAACAGCTGGCGCGGATGCCCTATTATTCGGCCTTTGCCGGCACCTCGAACGAGCCGGCGATCGAGCTTTCCTGGGTCCTTGCCGATCTCCTGAAGCCCGAGGGCATGGTGCGGGCGTTCTTCACTTCCGGCGGATCCGATTCGGTCGAGACGTGCCTGCGCCTTTCGCGCCAGTATCACCGCCTTCGCGGCGAGGGCGGGCGGACGAAGTTCCTGTCGCTCAAGAAAGGCTATCACGGCACGCATTTCGGCGGTGCCAGCGTCAACGGAAACAACCGGTTCCGGAAGGCCTATGAGCCGCTTCTGGCCGGCTGCTTCCACCTTCCGGCCCCCTATCTCTATCGCAATCCGTTCGACGAATCGGACCCCGAACGCCTGGCCGAGGGGATTGCCGCCATCGCCGTCGACGAGATCGAGTTTCAGGGCCCCGAAACCATCGCCGCCTTCATCATGGAGCCGATCCTTGGCGCGGGCGGGGTGATCGTCCCGCCGGCCTCGTTCATGCGCCGGATGCGCGAGATCTGCGACCGCTACGGCATCCTGATGATCGCCGACGAGGTCATCACGGGCTTCGGGCGCACGGGCGACTGGACCGGGTCCCGGCACTGGGGCGTCCAGCCCGACCTCATGTCCATGGCCAAGGGGATCACGTCGGGCTACTTCCC
>RFGD01000438.1 GCA_003696705.1 Alphaproteobacteria bacterium
CGCATGCGCGGACGCGACAAGCTTCTCGAACCCGTCGGCGGGCGCCCGCTTCTGGCCGAGCGCGTGGCGGCGGCAAGGGAAAGTGCGGCGGCCGGCGTCATCGTGACCCTGCCCCCGGCGCCGAGGGACGCGCCGCGCCGGGCCGCCCTGGCCGGGCTGGACGTCACCGTCCTGCCGGTTGCCGATGCCGACGAGGGAATGGCGGCGTCGATCCGCAAGGCCGTCGCCAGCCTGCCCGAGGGGGCAGCCGGTCTTGCCATTCTGCCGCCGGACATGCCCGCCGTCACGACCGCCGACATCGACCGGGTCCTTGGGGCCTTCGCCTCCGACCCCGGCCATGTCTGGCGCGCTGCGACGGCGACCGGCGTGCCCGGACACCCCGTCGTCTTTCCCCGGCGGCTATTTTCCCGTCTTCTGCGGGTTTCGGGCGATACGGGCGGGCGAAGCGTCCTTCGGTCCGAACGGGTGCGGCTCTGCCCCCTGCCCGACGACCACGCGACGCTGGACCTCGACACGCCCGAAGCCTGGGCCGCCTGGCGCGCTAGGACCGGACACTGAGGCCGGCCACGACCGCGAAAATCACGCGACGCGCGGCATCGCGGCCTTGCGGACAGCAGGCCCCCGGCCCCCGGAAATAGGAGAGGGGGCGCCCCCCCGGATTGGCGCCCCCTGCCCTGTCTTCCCCCGCGCAGGCGGGTTCAGACGAGAAGCTTCGCCTCGTGCCGCTTGAGGACCCGACGCGCCGCTTCGTAGCTGTCAATGCCCCGGCGCGTGCGCAGCTCGGGGAAGATCTCGAAGATTTCCCGGCGCTGGGACGCGCCAAGACCGCCAAGCGAGTAGTCGCCGGGATGGAAGGACTCGGTCCAGGCGCCGTTGGCAAGGATCACCTCGTGCCGGTCGAAGAGAAGGTGGATGTAGGTCAGCCCCATGCTCTCGACCGTCTGGATGCCCATCTTCCGGTTCAGAAGGTGCTTGGCGGCGACCAGAACCTCGGGCTCTTCGAAATAGAGCGACGTCATCTCGTTCGCGACCAGAAGCCGGTGGTTCGGCGACACCAGCATGTCGCGCTCGGGCAGGCCGTTGCCAAGCGCGCCGCGCTTGATGAGAACCGGCTGCAGATGCGAATTGGCCCGCAGCGCACGCCAGTCGACGGGCTTCTTCCCGATCCACCGGATTTCCTGAATGCCGTTGTCGCGGGTAATCACCCGGTCGCCGACCCGAAGCGTTTCGACGGCGACCTCGCCGCGCGGGGTGGCAATGGCCGTGCCCGGCGTGAAGCAGATGACGACGTTCTCGATCTCTTCGAAGGTCAGGATGTCCGTGACGTTCCCGTGATCGTCGAGATACTCGATCCGGCCGTCTTCCTTGTCGGCGCTGGTATAGATGACCCGCGTCGGCCCCTGGTTCTGAACGATCAGCGTATCGAAGTCGTTCCCGCCAGAGCC
>RFGD01000439.1 GCA_003696705.1 Alphaproteobacteria bacterium
ACAATCCCCCACAAGGAGCTGGCGCTGTCGCTTGCCGACGTCGTCTCGGATCGGGCCGCGCTGGTTGGTGCTGCGAACACCCTGACATTCGGTGAAGGGGGACGAATCCACGCGGACAACACGGACGGCTATGGTTTCATTGCAAACATCGCCGACCATGTGCCGGACTGGAACCCGAAGGAAGCGCCGGCACTCGTCCTCGGCGCAGGTGGTGCCGCAAGGGCCGTGGTCGCGGCGCTTCTCGAAAAGGGTGTTCCCGAGATCCGCCTGGCAAACCGGACCGAGGCCCGGGCGCGCGCCCTTCGCGATCTCTTCGGGGCTCGTGTCAAGGTCGTGGACTGGATAAGGGCAAGCGATGCCGTCGAGGACGCCGGACTTGTCGTCAACACGACCTCCCTGGGGATGGAGGGGCGGCCGGCCCTGAAGCTTTCCCTCGATCGGCTGTCGCCCGGGGCCATCGTGACCGATGTGGTCTACACGCCGCTGAAGACGCCGCTGATCGAGGAGGCCGCGCGCCGCGGTGCCATCGCGGTCGATGGGCTTGGCATGCTCCTTCACCAGGCGGCACCCGGTTTCGAGCGCTGGTTCGACAAGCGCCCCGAGGTCGACGACGACCTTCGCCGGGCCGTTCTGGCCCCATGAAGCGGCCGTTCGTCCTGGGGCTTACCGGCTCCGTCGGCATGGGAAAATCGACGACGGCCGACATGTTCCGCGACATGGGCATTCCCGTCTGGAATGCAGACGCGGTCGTCCACGCGCTCTACGAGCCTGGTCAGCCGGGCGCGCGGGCCGTGGCCACACTTTGCCCCGACGCCATCGATGAAGAAGGTCGCGTCGACAGGGCGCGCCTTCGCGCCTGGGTGCGAGAGACGGACGACGCGCTGGCGGCGCTGGATGCGGCCATTCACCCCCTGGTTCAGGCAGATCGTGCCGCCTTCATCGACCGCATGGCACGCGAAGGTCATGACATCGTCGTTCTCGACATCCCGCTTCTTTTCGAGACCGGCGCCGAGAAGGAAGCCGACGCGATCGCCGTCGTCTCGGCCCCTGCCGAGGTTCAGCGCGCCCGTGTCCTGGCGCGTCCGGGCATGACCGAGGCGGATTTCGAGCGGATTCTGGCGCGTCAGATGCCGGACGCGGACAAGCGCGCCCGCGCCGACTATGTCATCCCGACGACGGACATGGACACGACCCGCAAGGCAGTGGAAGATATCCTTCGCGACATTCGCGCGCGACTGCGGAAGGAAAGGTCATGAGGGAAATCGTTCTCGACACCGAAACCACCGGCCTCAAGCCCGAAGACGGGCACCGGATCGTGGAAATCGGCGCCGTCGAGCTTTTCAATCATGTTCCGACGGGGCGCACCTATCACCAATACATCAACCCAGAGCGGGAGATGCCGGCCGAGGCCTTCGCCGTCCACGGGTTAAGCGACGCCTTCCTGGCGGACAAGCCGAAATTTGCCGAAATCGTGGACGAATTCCTTGAATTCATAGGCGATTCACGACTTGTCATCCACAATGCCAGCTTCGACATGCGGTTCATCAACGCCGAACTGAAATGGGCAGGGCGTCCGACACTGCCGCCGAGCCAGGCACTCGACACGCTCGAGATCGCCCGTCGCCGCTTCCC
>RFGD01000440.1 GCA_003696705.1 Alphaproteobacteria bacterium
GCAAACAACGGCGAGCGGACCTGCTTCGGCGGGTCCGCCCGTCCGCTTATGACTGCGGTTATGCAAGGCCGCAGCCATAATCGGGCGCAGTCCATCCTTGCCGCCGGCATGCTGCTGGCGACGAGCCTGTTCGCGGGAGCAGCGCACGCGGCCACGCCGCCGGGCACGGTGATCGCGAACACCGCGCAGGCGGCCTATCAGGTCAACGGCAATGCTTTAACCAATCCTTCGAACACCGACCGGATCACGGTCGTGGCACCCGGATCGGCCAGCGTCGTCGCCGCCTTCAACCCGGATATCGTGCGCGCCGGAGGCACGACCCAGGCAAGCGTGCAGACCTGCAACAATGGCGGCAGCCCGATTCCGGGAGGCGTGCTGACCATCACCCCCGCGCCGGGCACCGTCACGACCGTGCCGGCCGATCCGTATGGCAATTACACGGCCGTGCAACAGGGCAACGGCGACTGGGTCGTGACGATTCTGAATCCGGATCCGATTCCGCCAACTGTCTGCTTCAGCGTGCCGGTGGATGTCTATGTCAGCCCGACGACCCCCAGCGGCACGATCACGATGCCGGTGACGTTCACCGGCGGCGGCCTGCCGCCGGTCTCGGGCTCAGCGCCGCTGACGGTGCAGAACATCCGCACACCGTCCACGACGACGTTCATGACCGTGGATCCGGCCACCGGCCAGCTCGTACCGGCCAATGCCTACAACTCCGGCCAGACCGTCTGGGTGCAGGTGCAGGATGGCGACCAGAACCTGAATCCGGCCGCGCCGGAAACGGTCACGGCCACGGTCACCGACCCGTACACCGGTGACAGCGAATCGCTGGTGCTGACCGAGACCGGGCCGAACACCGGTATCTTCGTCGGCAGCGTCGTTTCCACGCTGGCCCCGGCCACGCCGAACGACGGCCTGATCTCGGTGGCCGCGGATTCGCAGCTTACCGCCACCTATGTGGATATCGTGGACAATACCGATTCCTCATCGGCTGCGGCCATCGTGGACCCGTACGGCCTGCTGTTCGACTCGGCGACCGGCCAGCCGGTCAACGGCGCGACCGTGACGCTGATCAACGCGGCCACGAACCAGCCGGCGCAGGTCTTCGGCGCCGATGGCGTCTCGACCTTCCCGTCCACGATCACCTCCGGCGGCACGGCGACGGACAGCGCCGGCAATGTCTATAACTTCGGGCCGGGCCAGTACCGCTTCCCGTTCGTGACCCCGGGCACCTATCAGCTCGTGATCACGCCGCCGGCCGGCTACGCCTTCCCATCGCAGGTGGCCGACGCACAGCTGCAGCTGCTGCCGGGCGCGCCATTCGCGCTTGTCGTCGGCTCGCGCGGCGAGGTGTTCACGGTCAATCCGGGACCGGCGCTGAACATCGACGTGCCGCTCGATCCGAAGGCGGTGACGCTGTTCGTGCAGAAATCGGTCGGCAAGACCAGGGCCGCGATCGGCGATTTCGTGCCCTATACGGTGACGGTGGAGAATCCGGACACCGTGAATCCGGTTTCCAATGTCATCGTCGTTGATACGCTGCCGCTCGGCTTCCGATACGAGCCGGGCTCGGCCAGGCTCGACGGCGTGAAGACCGCCGATCCGGCGATCGCGGCCGACGGCCGCACGCTGAGCTTCACGCTCGGCGCGATGGCCGCCGCGGCCACGCATACGCTGAGCTATGTCGCGCAGATCACCGCCAATGCCAGGCTGGGCGAGGCCACGAACAGCGCCCGTGCCAATGGCGTGCAGGGAGCTGGCAGGGTCGGTTCCAACATCGCGCGAGCCACGCTGACGGTCACCGAGGATCTGTTCGCCTCCCGCTCCTTCCTCGCCGGCCGGGTGTTCGTCGATGAGGATGGTGACGGCTTCGACGACAAGTCCGAGCCGGGCGTGGCCGGCATCCGCATCTTCATGGAGGACGGCCGCTCAACACTGACCGACAAGAACGGCTTCTATCATTTCGAGGGCGTGAGCGCGCATACCCATGTCGTGCAGATGGATCTGACGACGATCCCGCAGCGCTACGAGGCCGTGCCGCTGGCCAA
>RFGD01000441.1 GCA_003696705.1 Alphaproteobacteria bacterium
CATCAGGCGCACGAACGCACCGAGGGCCGCACCGCGATCGTCGAGGACGCAGGGCCGCTGGCCTTCCTTTTCCTGTTCAACAACCTGCACTTCGTCCATCACGAGCGCCCCGGCATTCCCTGGTACCGGCTGCCGGCGGTCTTCCGCGCCGAGCGGGCGCATTTCCTGGCGCGGAACCGCGGTTATGCCTACCGAAGCTATGGCGAGGTGTTCCGGCGTTACCTCCTCTGGCGCAAGGAGCCGGTTGCCCACCCCCTCTGGCCGCGCCCGGCCGCCGTCGAGGGAACCGGGGACGCCCCCCGCGAGGCCGTGAACTGGGCAAGCTGACGGACCCCGGGGTCACCGGGCCGTTGCCTCGACAGGGGCGCGCGGGCGCGCTAGCAGGGCGGGATGGACACCGTCATCCCGCTTTGGGCAGTCGCCACGATCTGCGCCGCCTTCATGCAGAATCTGCGCTTCATGCTGCAGCGGCAGTTGCGCGTGACGCGGCTGACGACGACGGCGGCGACCTTTGCGAGGTTCCTCTGGGCCTTTCCGCTGGCCGCCGCGACGGCCGTCATGTGGGCACGGGTGAGCGGCGCCACCCTTGGCATGCCGGCGCCGTCGTTTCTTGCCTATGCGGTGCTTGGCGGGACCGCCCAGATCCTGGCGACGATGTGCGTCGTTGCCCTGTTCGCGCGGCGCCACTTCGCCGTCGGCATGACGCTCAAGAAGACCGACGTCCTGCAAAGCGCGGTTTTCGGCCTGCTGATCCTGGGCGACCGGGTGTCGGCCCCGGGGCTTGCCGCGATCGCGCTCGGGCTACTCGGGGTCGTCGTCCTGTCCGTTGCGCCGGGCCAGGTGGGTCGCGGTTGGCGGCAGATCTGGAACGAATCTGCGGGGCTCGGCCTTTTGGCTGGGACGCTGTTCGGGATCTCGGGGGTCGCCTACCGGGGCCCCACGCTGTCGGTGCCGTCAGAGGATCCGCTTCTGCGGGCGGCGGTCACGCTTGCGGTCGTGACCTTCGGTCAGACGGTCGCCCTCGGCGCATGGCTTTGTCATCGCGAGCCCGCGCAGCTTGGCATCGTCCTTCGTGCGTGGCCGGTCACCTCGCTTGTCGGGCTCGCCTCGGTTGCGGGGTCGCTTGGCTGGTTCACCGCCTACACCCTTCAGGGGGCGGCGTACGTGAACGGACTCGGCCAGGTCGAGGTTCTCTTTTCGGTCATCGCCGGGCGCCTTGTCTTCGGAGAAAGGCTCGGCGGACGGGAATTCCTGGGGATCGTGTTACTGACCGTCTCGGTCACCGCGCTCGTCCTCGTCGCCTGAAACGGCGAGGCGCAGGAAACGCGGTGGCGTTCCCGAGTTGTCGAAGAACGGGACGCCCGAGGGCGCCGCGCCGCCGAGACGCGCTGCCACCTCGGCCAGCGCCACCTCGGTGATGAAGGGAACGTCGAGGCGCCGCATCTCGTCCAGGCGGACCCAGTGAAGGTTCGCCAGTTCGTCCTCGGCGCCCGAAAAGTCGTCGAGATCGCCGAGCGCCCGGTCCGCGTCAACAAGAAAGAAACGCGCATCGAAGCGCCGCGGGCGGCCCGGCGGCGTGATGGCACGGAAGAAGAACGTGAAGCCGGCCGCCGACGGGCGCAGGCCGGCGCCAAGGAAGCGCGCCCAAGAGGCGCTGGCGGCCGAGGCCGCGTCGGCCCTGGCGCTCGGGTCGGGCCTGGCGAAGGCAAGGCCGGTCTCTTCCCAGACCTCGCGCACGGCGGCGGCAAGGACGGCCGTCGGGTCGATGGCCGCTTCCTGGCCAAGGGCGGCAAGCGTCGCCGCCGAGGGCGGCTCGGCCAGACGGATTGCCGCGTCGGCGGCATCCACGGCGCCGCCGGGGAAGACGAACTTCGAGGGCATGAAGGCGGCGCCCTTGCCGCGCTGCCCGACAAGGACGCGCGGGTCGGTCGCGGCGTCGCGCACGATGACCACGGTGGCCGCGTCGCGGATGGGCGGGGCCGGGTTCACGCCGCCATCTGCCGCTCGCCAACCCATGGCGTCATTCCGTCAGCGCCTCGCCCGGGCCGGCAAAGCCGTGCATCCGCTTGGCCCACTGAATGCCGATCAGCGCGCCCTTGAGGCGTGGCAGAAGGAACAGCGACAGCGCGACCACGCCGACCGAAAAGACCGAGGCCAGAACCACAGGGTCGGGCCGCATCACCTTGAACGCGACCAGAAGGAACGGGGCCATGACATGTCCGACGATCAGGATCGTCAGATAGGCCGGCCCGTCGTCGGCGCGGTGGTGAAAGATTTCCTCGCCGCAGGCGGGGCAGGTGTCGCGGGTCTTGAGGTAGCCGGCGAAGACGGGGCCCGCGCCGCAAGCGGGGCAGCGCCGCCGCCAGCCGCGCAGGATCGCCCGCCAAATGTTTCGATCTTCAGTCATCGTGATGCCTCGTTGAGGAGCCTTCAGGGTCGCCCGAAAGGTATGTCCGCGGCCCGCCATGGGACAGGTGGCGCAACGCCCGTGCGTCGGCGTGTCGCAGAAATCTTTCCCCCTTGGCGACGGAAACGGTCCGGCCCCGCGTTCAAGGGATGTCCGCAACGGCGAAGCGGACATGAAAATGAAAGCGAAAGGAGAGACGAATGTCAAAGCTTCGACTGGCGTTGAACGCGGGGCTGATCCTTGCAGGCATGGGGCTTGTGTCCGCGCCCGGCGGGGCCGCGGCCCGTGGAGGCGAAGCCATGGGCGAGTGCGGGCCGGGGGCGATGTTCGACCAGATCGACGCCGACGGCGACGGGCGCATCACGCCGGCCGAGGTCGAAAGCCACAGGGCCGCGCGCTTCGCCGAAGTGGATGCCGACGGCGACGGCAAGGTGACCAAGGCCGAGCTCGACGCGCACATGCTCGAACAGGCGCGCGAACGCATGGCCCAGCGGCTTGACCGCATGTTCACATGGATGGACACGGACGGCGATGGTGCGCTCGACGTCAACGAGTTCGGACCGGGCAAGGGCCTCAGGGGCATCATGCTGCGGCTGGATGCCGATGGGGATGGCGCCGTGACGCGAGCGGAACTTGACGACGCGGCCGCACGACACGGGCCCATGCGCGGACATGGTCACCACGGCGACGGGCCCCGTGGCGGTCACCACGGCGACGGTCATCGCGGCGAGGGTCATGGCATGTGGGGCCCCGAGGGCGGGCCTCGTGGTGGCGGGCTGCCGATGGGCCCGGGCGCCGGCCCCTGCAGCGACGACGGCTGACGGGCCGGGGGAAGGGCGCGGCGCGCGTGTGTAAGCGGGCCGCGCTTGCCCCTTTGCCGCCCAGTGCCTATGACCGTTTCGATGCGGACCGATCCACGCCAGCTGGCGGAAAACCCGCGCCCGACCGGGCGCGCCGTCGGCGCGGCCGACGACGAGGTGCTCCTGCGGCGCTTCGCCGGCGGCGACGCGCATGCGGCCAGGGTTCTGGCGGCGCGCCATCTGCCGCGCCTTCTCTCGCTTGGCCGGCGCATGCTTGGCGATCCGGCCGAGGCCGAGGACGTCGCGCAGGAGGCGATGCTGCGGCTGTGGCGGCAGGCGCCGCGCTGGCGCGCGGGGGACGCGCAGGTGTCCACGTGGCTCTATCGCGTTGCGTCGAACCTGTGCATCGACCGCCTGCGCCGCACCGATCGGACCGTCGCTGCCGATCCCGACGCCGTGCCCGAGGTGGCGGACGACCGCCCGGGACCCGAGGCGGCGTTGACCGAGAAGGCCCGCCTTCGGGTCCTCGACGCGGCGCTTGCCGCATTGCCCGACCGCCAGCGTCAGGCGGTCGTGCTTCGGCACATCGAGGGGCTTTCCAACCCCGAGATCGCCGAGATCATGGAAATCAGTGTCGAGGCGGTCGAAAGCCTGACGGCAAGGGGGAAGCGCGCGCTGGCCCGGGCACTGGCCGCGCGGAAGGAGGAACTGGGATATGATGGCTGAAGACAGAGACGATGCCGAGGCGCTCGACCGGCTCCTTGCGCCCTATTTCGACGCGGCGCGCGAGGATGCGGCCGGGCCGCCGCCGCGGTCGCTTCTCGAACGGATCGCCGAGGACGCCGGGCGCGTGCTCGACGAGCCCCGGGACGCCGGCGCCGGACCGGCACGGCCGCGCGGCCGCCTTGACCGCGGCGTGTTCGCCATGGCGGCGGGGCTGGCGGCGGCGGCGATTCTCGGCCTCTGGATCGGGTTCAACCCGCCGTCCGCGGTCGGCAACATCGAGACCGCGCTTCTGAGCGTCGGCGCAAGCGCCACGGGAACCGGCGACACCGCGGGCGCGGACGAGTTCTCGCTGTTGCCGGACATCGACGGCCTGCTGGCGGAGGGATGACGCCATGACGACGGAAACAGCGGAAACGCAGGAAGCGCGGGAAATCGCAACGCCGACCGGTGGCTGTCCGCGCTGGGTCAAGATCGCGCTGGTGCTGTCCCTGGGGCTCAACCTTCTGGTGGCCGGTGCGGTCGTCGGCGGGATGGTGCGCCATGCCCGCACCCCGCCCGGCGGGCCGGTCGAGGATGTGCGGCGGCTGGGCATCGCCCCGTTCGTGCGCGGGCTCGACCAGCGGCACCAGCGGGCCTTGCGCGACGAGGTTCTGACGCGGCGCGCCGACATCGTCGAGGGTGCGCGCAAGATGCGTCGGGCGTCGCGCCGGTTCGTTGCGGCGCTTCGGGCCGAGCCTTATGACGCGGACGCGGCGGCGGCGGCGCTCGCCGATGTGCGCGCGCAAGTGCTGCGGCTTCAGGAAATCGGTCACGAGGCGCTGCTAGACCAGCTTGGACGAATGGATGCGGCCGAACGCGCGGCGCTTGCCGATCGACTCGAGAAGTCGCTTCGTCGCCGCGGCGGCCCGGGCCGGAAGCCTTGACCGGCGCGCCGGTGCGGCGCGAAGTTTTGCCGCATGCGGGGTTTCGGGAAACCCGGGCATTTGGCGGGAGATGGGGGGCGGGACATGGCAATGACGCCAGAGACGGCCGAACTGATCGCGATCCGGGGCCTGGCCTGGCTTGCCGGGCAGGAGGATCTTCTGAACGTGTTCCTGGGGGCGACCGGGGCCAGCCTGGAAGACGCCCAGCGGCGCGCGGGGGATCCCGAGTTTCTGGGCTCGGTGCTCGACTTCATCCTGATGGATGACGACTGGGTCCTTGGCTTCGCCGCCGAAAACGGCCTGGCGCCCGAGGACGCGATGAACGCCCGGCGCTACCTTCCCGGCGGCGATGTCCCGTCCTGGACCTGAGGGGCCTCAGAGGTCGATCTCGACGGTCCCGCCCGGTTCGGCAGCGCGCGAGCGGCAAAGGATCACGTAGCGCTGGCGCTCTTCCTTCGAAAGAACGAAGTCGCGGTGGTCGACCGCACCGCCGGTGAGGCGCGCCCGGCACACGCCGCAAAGCCCGTCGGCGCATTTGACGTCCACCGCGACGCCGGCGGCAAGGAGTGCGTCGGTCGCGGCGACGCCCTCGGGCACCTCGACCTCGGTCCCGGAACGGGCAAGGCGCAGCCGGAATGGCCAGCGCGGGCGCTCCTCCTCTTCGGGGACCGAGAAATATTCGAAATGCACCTGCGCATCCGGCAGGCCTGCGGCCTCGGCGGCTTCGGTCACCGCGCGGATGTAGCGGTCGGGTCCGCAGGCATAGACATGGACGCCCGGCTCGGCGTCCCGGGCCGCGGCGATCAGGGCTTCGGGGTCGGCGCGCGTCCCCTCGGCGCTCACATGCCAATGCACGGACCCCGCCCACGGAACCGCGGCCAGGGTTTCGCGAAAGGCCGCCTCGGCCCGCGAAGGAACCGAGTAGTGAAGCCGGAATGCCCGCCCCAGCGCGTGGAGGCGATGCGCCATGGCCAGCATCGGCGTCACCCCGACGCCCGCGCCCATGAGAAGGCTGAGCGGTGCCTCTTCGGCAAGCGGGAAGTGGTTGATGGGCTTCGAGATGAAGACAACGCGGCCTTCGGCAAAGATCCGGTGCGCAAGTTTCGAACCGCCGCGGCCGTCGTCCTCGCGCTGGATGGCGATGAGGTAGCGGTCGCGCCTCGCCGGGTCTCCGGCCAGCGAATACTGGCGGAAGAATTCGGGCGCGATGACGACGTCGACATGGGCGCCGGCCTCCCAGGCGGGCAGGGGGCCACCGTCCGCGGCCTCGAGTTCATAGGCGCGGATGCGCTCGGTCATCGGCAGGACGCGGGCGATCCTTGCCTTGATGACGGGCCATTCGCCGCGATCGTTCACGTAGACGTGCTCGGGTGGCAGACCGGCGGCGCGGCGGCGGCGGTGCTCGGCGGCGTCTATCATCTCGCGATAGGCGCGGATCCCGGCCTCGCGGTCCGCCGGGAAAGGCCAGGGGAAGGGCGGCGGCGCAAGGGGCGCGGGATAGACGGCCAGCGTCTGATCTTCGTGGCGGAGTTTCAGCTTCGGCTGCAGCTCGCGCCGGTTGGCAGGTTGGCGGGGCGGGCCGTAGGGGCCGTCGTCCACCATCTCGAGATCCCACCACCAGCGTTTCGCGGGGTTGATCCGGCCGCGGCCGAGCCGGTCGTCTAGCCACTGGAGGACCGGCGCGCTTTGCGGCAGCCGCGTGGCCAGCCAGCGGAAGGGCGCTTCGGCGAAGATGCCCTCGAGGTTCCACGGGCAGGTCTTCATGCAGCGCCCGCACATTGCGCCCCCCGCCTGCGTGACGCGGTAAAGGGTGCACTTCTGGCTGTCGGACTTCCAGATCTCGTAGCCGTTGAACATTCGTTTCGGCCCGGCCGTGATCGCGCCCGAGGGGCATTCGCGCGCGCATTTGTTGCAGCCCTCGCAAAAGCGCTGAAGTCCGAAGTCGATCGGCCGGTCATGGGCCAGCGCCATGTTCGTCGTCACCACCCCGGACTTGAGGCGCGGGCCGAGGAGGGGGTTCAGGATGACCTCGCCGATGCGGCTGACCTCGCCCAGCCCCGAGAGAAGGAGAAGCGGCGGGTTCAGCACCTCGTCGTCCATGACCGAATGCACGCGCGCGTCGTGCCCGAGGCGGCGAAGGTGTTCGGCCAGGACGCCGCCCAGAAGCGAGAAGCGCAGGTAGGCGCGCATGGACTGTGCGACCGAGATCCAGTCGTCGCCCGAGGCGCCTTCCATCGTCTCCCATCCCTGGTCGACGATGACCGAGATCGCTTCACGGTGATAGGGGGTGATGGGCTCGCCGCGCGTGTCGTGACTGTAATAGGCCCATTCCGGGCATTCCGAAAGGCCGACGGCATCGGCCCCGAGCCAGTAGAGCGTCCCCTTGACGTTGGCCGCATTGCGCGCGGCGTCGCCGGTCGTGGGGTGGGGGGTGCCCCGGGCCTCGCCCTCCTGAAGGACGGTGAAGGCGCCGAGCGCGGGGCGAAAGGCGAACCCGGATGCGGACTTGCGCACGTAGTTTCCGTTCCTGGCCCCGTCCTGTGCTGCCTTCCCGAAGTCCCCGAAAAGCGAGCGGGCGAACATGTTGGCGCGCTTCGGGACACGGGCGACATTGGCGCGGTCGATGTAGGTTGTGGGCGTGTCCACGCGCTTCAGCGTCTCGAAGGGCAGCGGGCCGTCCATGAACCGTCGCCGCCGGAACGGATCGCGGCCTTGCCGGGTGGCGCGGTGGCGGCCAAGGCCGGTGAACCAGCTGGACGGGGGGCGGGCATCGGCCGCCAGCGGCAGGTCGGGCGCAAGTTCCAGCGTCGTGGTGACCGCCGCGAGACCGAAGCGCGTGCCGAAGAAGGGGTTGCGGGCGACGGGCTCGGGCCCGCGCGTGTCGATCACGCCAAGCCCCGCGGCCACGGCCAGCCGGCCCAGATCGACATCCGCAGCCGAGGCCGAATGGGCGCGCGCCGCATGCCCGAGCGCGCGGAGATAGGCCGCAAGGACGCTTGCCACCTCCATCGCCCTCAGCGCCGCCCGGTGCCGTCCCGCGCCGCGGATCCATTCGGTGCCGGGTTCGTCCGGCCAGGGTTCGCGCGTCTCGTCGACAAGGATGACGATGGCGTGGCCATGGTCCTCGATGGCGCCGAGCGGACGGTCGAGCGCCTCGCGCAGGCCGGCCAGGATGACGTCGATCCCGGCGGCAAAGGTCCGGGGCTGCAACGTGCGAAGCCGTTCGGCCAGGCGATCGACGTCGGGATTCCGGTGCGGCACTTCCAGGCGCGCGGCGTCCGGCACACGGCAGACGCCGGCCAGCGGCGCATCGCAGAAATGGGCGAAGGCGCGCAGATGGCGGCTGCGTTCTTCGGGATCTTCGGGGATGGTCGCGCGTTCGCGCTTGGGCGGGCCGTCGCGGGTTGCGTCCATCATCGCCTGGTAATGGCCAAGCGCGGGGATGATCGACAAGGGATCGTCAGCCCTGAAGGCAAGCGGCGGGGTCGGCGGCAGCAACGAAAGGTCCGGCATCCGGTCGGCGCGGGCCAGCCGTTCGGCCGGCAGGGGGCCAAGATGCGCGGGACGGGGGGCGCTGGAAAACAGGCGGGTCACTGGGGCATCTCCGGCCGGTTCGGGGGCATCAGATGTGGCTCGGGCTGTCGGGCTCGCCCGCGCGGATGCGCGTCAGAAGCGCGATCAGTGCCGCGCGCTCTTCCGCCGTCAGCTTGGCGTTGAAATGGGCCTGCGTGCGCGTGGCCGCGGGAATGGCCGCATCCAGCGCCGCCCGCCCCTTGTCGGTGACCGACAGGCGCCGCATCCGGCCGTCCCCGCCGCCGCGGGTGCGCGTGACCATCCCCGACGCCTCGAGCTTGCGCAGTGTCCGCGATACGGCCGTGCGGTCAACCTCGAGGAAGCGCGCGATCGCGGATGGCGTCCTGCGACCCTCTTCCTCGATCGCAAGAAGAACGCACCAGTCGGCACGCGAAAGGCCGGCCGCGCGCAGGCCTTCCTCGAGTCGGCGTTCGAATGTCCGGGCGGCAAGCGTCATGTGATAGCCGATCGAGTCGTGCAGTGCGTAGCGTGGTCGGAAGCTGGACATGGTTGACATGGTCAATGATTTGGTGGTGCTGTCAACCGATCGCGGAAGGCTGTGGGAAGATGACGAAGGGCATCCTTTTCGACAAGGACGGCACGCTGTTCGACTTCGAGGCGACCTGGGCCGCGTGGGCGCGCGAGGTCCTGTCCACGCTTGCCGCCGAAACGTCGATGGCGCCCGAGCGGCTTGGCCGTGCCATCGGCTTCGACTGGGAGACGGGGCGCTTCGCAGCCGAAAGCCCCGTGGTCGCCGACACGTCGTCGGCGGTGGCGGCGGTGCTTGCGCCGATGGTGGGCATGGAGGCCCGCCGCCTTTCGCTCAGGCTCGACGAAGCCGCGGCCCGCGCCCGGCCCGTCCTGTTTCCCGGGGTGGGCGATGCGCTGACGGCGCTGTCACGGGGCGGATTGCGCATCGGCCTGGCGACCAACGACGCCGCCGCCGCGGCCCGCCGGCATCTTGCGGCCGCGGGCATCGACCATCACTTCGATTTCGTGGCCGGCTATGACAGCGGTTTTGGCGCCAAGCCGGACCCCGGAATGTGTCATGCCTTCGCCGCCGAGTTGTCGCTTCGCCCCGGCGCCTGCGTCATGGTTGGCGATTCGCTCCATGACATCGCGGCCGGTCGCGCCGCGGGCATGCGGACGATTGCGGTGCTGAGCGGCCCCGTGGCCGATCCGGCGCTTTGCGCCACGGCAGATCACGTCGTCGCGGGCGTGACCGAGATTCCCGCGCTTTTCGGGCTCTGAGCACGCCGCGGGGCGAATTTTCGCTTCTTTGCGACCGATCCTGTCGCAGGCGGCACATCGCCGCCGGCCGCCGCCGTGCTTCCCTTTCGGGGCAGACCCGGAGGACGCGATGACGGACACGAGATCACGGCGGAGGACGCGTGCCGGCGGGCGCGCGGGGCATGCGGCGCGGGCGGGTTCCGCCGCGGTCCAGCAGATGCCCTGGCGGCTTCCGGTAAACACCGACAGGCCCATCGAGCCGCTTGACGCCGAAGGGGTCGAGGCCATCCACCAGGGCGCCCTGCGCATCCTTCGCGACATCGGCATCGAGTTCCTGAACGACGAGGCGTTGTCGATCCTGCGGCGGGCGGGCTGCCGGGTCGAGGACGCCAACGTGCGGATGGACCCCGACTTCGTCGAAGAGATGCTGGCCCGCGCCCCTTCATCCTTCACGATCACGCCGCGCAATCCTGACCGCGCCATCACGCTGGGCGAGCGCTTCATCCTTTTCGGCAATGTCTCGTCGCCGCCGAACTACTGGGACCTCGAGACCGGAAAGGTGCCCGGCAGCGCGGCGCATTTCCGCACGCTTCTGAAACTGACGCAGTATTTCGACTGCATCCACTTTGCCGGCGGCTATCCGGTCGAGCCGGTGGACATTCACCCCTCGGTCCGGCACCTCGAGTGCCTGTTCGACAAGCTGACGCTTTCGGACAAGGTGGTGCACGCCTATGCGCTTGGCGCCGAGCGCGTCGAGGACGTCATGGAGATGGTGCGCATTGCCGGCGGCCTTGACCATGACGAGTTCGCGGCCGCGCCGCGGATGTATACCAACATCAATTCCGTCTCGCCGCTCAAGCATGACCATCCCATGCTCGACGGGGCGATGCGGCTAGCGCGCCGCGGCCAGCCGGTCGTCGTGACGCCCTTCACGCTTGCCGGCGCCATGGCGCCCGTGACCATGGCCGGGGCCGTGACGCTTTCGATCGCCGAGGCGCTGGCCGCGATTGCGCTTCTGGAATGGATCGCGCCGGGCTGTCCGGTCGCCATCGGAACCTTCACCTCGAACGTTGACATGAAGTCCGGGGCGCCCGCCTTCGGGACGCCCGAGTACATGCGCGCGACGCAGATGACCGGCCAGCTTGCCCGACGCTACGGCCTGCCGATGCGCGCTTCGGGAAGCTGCACGGCCAACGTCCCCGACGGGCAGGCCATGTGGGAGACGTCAAACGCCCTCTGGTCGGCTGTCCAGTCCGGGGCGCACATGGTCTATCACGCCGCCGGATGGCTTGAAGGCGGGCTTGTCGCCAGTCCCGAGAAATTCGTCATGGACTGCGAAGTCCTTCAGATGATTCAGCGCTATTTCGAACCCGAGGTCTGCGCCACCGACCCCGAGGCGATCGCGGTGGAGGCGATTGCGGCCGTCGGGCCAAACGGTCATTTCTTCGGCGCCGACCACACGCAGGCGCGATACACCAGTGCGTTCCATCAGCCGTTTCTTTCCGACTGGCGGAACTTCGAGGCGTGGGAGAGCGCCGGTGCCGCATGGACGGCAGAGCGGGCGCATGCGCTCTGGAAGCGGATCGTGGCCGAGTTCGAGCCGCCCCCGATGGATCCGGCAATCCGCGACGAACTGGCCGATTTCGTGGCCCGCCGTCGTGCAGAGGGGGGCGCGCCCACGGACTTCTGATGCGCGGCAGGGTGCGCTTGCCCTTCCGGGGGCGTCGTCGTTACTGTCATCTCCGATGGAACGCGAGGGGGCAGTGGGATGAGCGTAACCGAGGAACCGGCCGGACGCGGGCGGTTTCGCCCCGTCATGACGCTTCTTGGCATTCTGGCGGGGCTCTCGTGGTGGGGCATCGACAACGTCCTGTCGACGGTCATCGAGAACGATCGGGCCCTTCTTCTCGTTTCGTGCTTCGCGGCCGGATTCTTCAGCGTCCTCCTCGGAATGGCCTGCGTGGTTCCGCTGCGCCGGGCGTTTGCCGCCGCCTTCGTGATTGCGGCGGCGGTGGCCTCGCTTCTGGTCTGGGCCAGCTTTCGCTACGACACGGTCGGCGAATTTCTCGGCGGGCGGCCGCTTCACGCGCTTGCGGCGGGATGCTTCGTCTTTCTCGTGACGCCGTTTGCCCTTGTCCGTGCCCTCGACCGGAATCCGTTCCGCGACTATCCGACCCTTTTCGAGGAGACCTGGTCGCTCGTGGTCCGTGTGGTCGCGGCGGCCGTCTTCACGGGGGTCTTCTGGATCGTCCTCTGGCTTTGCGACCGCGTCCTGTCGCTCGTCGGCATCACGGCCTTCGGCGAGCTACTGGCCGAGGACTGGGCGGCGCAGATGATCACGGGCGGGGTCTTCGGCCTGTCGCTGGCGGTGGTCGACGAATGGCGGGACTACCTTTCGCACGAACTGGTCCTGCGGCTTCTTCGGCTGATGCTGCCGCTCGTCACGGCAGTGACCGCGACGCTTGTCGTCCTTCTGCCCGTTCGCGGCTTTCGCGAGTTCGGGGGGCTTTCTCCGACGGGCACGCTGATCGTTCTGGCCGGGCTTGGGGTGACGCTTGTCACGGCCGCGCTTGACGAGGACGAGAACCACGAGGCGCGCGGCCCCTGGGTGCGGCGCGCCGCGATGGTGATGTCGCTCCTTCTTCCGGCGGTCGCGGCCTTTGCGGCCTACGGCCTGTGGCTGCGCGTGGCACAGCACGGCTGGACGCCGAACCGGCTTGCGGGCGCGCTGGCGGTCGGTGCGCTTCTGGCCTATGGCGC
>RFGD01000442.1 GCA_003696705.1 Alphaproteobacteria bacterium
GACGGCCAGACCTTCGGGCAGATCCTGAAGAATCCCCGTCTCGCTGTTGGCAAGCTGAAGCACCGAGTTCGCCGGATCGGACACGGCGACGCGGCCATCCCGTCCCACCGGCAACGAGAGCGTGCACCAGGCGGCGACGGCGTCATGCTCGACCGGCGCAGCGTGAAGGTCGCGCCCCGACAGGGCCAGCGCCGCCGCCTCGGTCGCGCCCGAGGTGAAGATGATGTCCGCCCCCTCGGCGCCAAGAGCGGCGGCCACCTGGGCGCGCGCCTTCTCGACCAGGGCGCGCGCGGCCCGCCCCTCGGCATGGACCGAAGACGGATTGCCGACGACATCCATCGCCGCAATCATGGCCGCCTTCGCCTCGGGGCGCAGCGGCATGGTGGCGTTATGGTCGAGATAGACCCGGTTCATGCGCCTTCCCGCTCGGCGTGGCTTTCGTCGACGACATCGAGAAGGGCCGGCACCGCCGGACAGGGCGAAAGCTGGTTCTCGATGACATCGGAAAGCCGGGTCTGGTGGAGAAACACATAGACATGGGCGCTGAGGCTTTCCCAAAGCCGGTTGGTCAGCGACTGGGCGCGGGTGCCCGAAAGCGCCCCCTTGGCCCCTGCCCCGGGCTTCATCGCGTCCACGACCTCGTCGACCGCGGCCAGGACCTCGGACACCCGAATGCGCTCGGCCGGCCTCGCCAGCCGGTAGCCGCCCCCCGGGCCCCGCACCGACTCGACGATGCCCGCGCGCCGGAGCCGCACGAAAAGCTGTTCCAGATAGGCGACCGAAACGCGCTGACGTTCGGCGATCTCGGACAGCGACAAGGGACCGGCGTCGGCGGACATGGCCAGATCGGCCAGCGCC
This sequence comes from Alphaproteobacteria bacterium, assembly GCA_003696705.1. Taxonomy (GTDB): domain Bacteria; phylum Pseudomonadota; class Alphaproteobacteria; order Rhodobacterales; family Rhodobacteraceae; genus RFGD01. The sequence continues at coordinate 859 of RFGD01000442.1, forward strand.
ACCATCGCATAGCGTCCCTTCGTGCTGAGTTTCATTCGCACCCCTCTTGGCGATTGACTGCGGGGCAAGGGGTGCTTAACTCCCATGACGCCCGACATGCCGGCCGCGGCCGGAATTTAGAATGTTTCTAGAATGCCTGAGCGATTCCGTCAAGTTCGACGCGACATCCCGGGCGCGCAGCGAGGATACGACGAGAGAAAATGCCCGAGGTCATCTTCCCCGGTCCAGAGGGACGCCTTGAAGGTCGCTATCACGCCCATCCCGACCGCCGGGATGCACCGATCGCGATCATCCTGCATCCGCACCCGCAGTTCGGCGGGACCATGAACAACCGCGTCGTCTACAACCTGCACTACACGTTCCACAACATGGGCTTCAACGTCCTGCGCTTCAATTTCCGGGGCGTCGGCAGGAGCCAGGGCGAATACGACCAGGGCGTGGGCGAGCTCTCGGACGCGGCTTCGGCGCTCGACTACCTCCAGTCGATGAACCAGAACGCCAAGCATTGCTGGGTCGCAGGTTTCAGCTTCGGCGCCTGGATCGGCATGCAGCTTCTGATGCGCCGCCCCGAGATCACCGGCTTCGTCAGCGTCGCCCCGCCGGCGAACATGTATGACTTCTCGTTCCTGGCGCCCTGCCCGGCGTCGGGGCTCATCATCAACGGCTCGGCCGACCGCGTGGCGCCGCCGGCCGACACCGAGGCCCTGGTCGCCAAGCTTCAGGAACAGAAAGGCATCACCATCACCCACGAGGTCATCGAGGGCGCGGGCCACTTCTTCGAGGACCCACACATGGACACGCTGACCATGAAAGTGGACGAATACGTGCGCCGCCGGCTGGGCGAGACGACCCGCTGAGGCACTGCGATGGAGCTTCTCGAACGACTGGGCGATGCGCTGGCCAAGGACGTCCTCGAGGCGGCCGAGCGACTGGGCGACGAGACCATCGTCGACAAGGTCTCGTCGGCGGTCGGCGCATCGTCGACGACCCTGCAAGAGGCCTTCCTGACCGCCGTCCGCATCCGGCGCGCCGAGGCACATGCGCGCCGCGTGCTGGCCGAGCTTGTCGCACGGGCCGAGGACGGCGGCACCGGGGACTGACCCCGGGGGGGCCGACGGCCACGGCCGGCGCGCGGCCGCGACAATTGGTATACAACTGCATACTTCCATTTTCCGAGCGCTTCCGCTAAACCCGCCGCGAAACGTTCAAGCGGAGCCGAGCAAATGTCGAAGATCAAAGTCGAGAACCCCGTCGTCGAGCTCGACGGCGACGAGATGACCCGGATCATCTGGCACTTCATCAAGGAAAAGCTGATCCTTCCCTACCTCGACATCGACCTGAAGTACTACGACCTTTCCATCCAGAACCGCGACGCCACCGACGACCAGGTCACGGTCGACGCGGCCTATGCCATCAAGGAGCATGGCGTTGGCGTCAAATGTGCCACCATCACGCCCGACGAAGCCCGGGTCGAGGAATTCGGCCTGAAGAAGATGTGGCGCAGCCCCAACGGCACGATCCGCAACATCCTTGGCGGCGTCGTGTTCCGCGCCCCGATCATCTGCAAGAACGTCCCGCGGCTGGTGCCGGGCTGGACCAAGCCGATCGTCATCGGCCGTCACGCATTCGGCGACCAGTACAAGGCAACGGACTTCCGCTTCCCGGGACCGGGCAAGCTGACCATCAAGTTCGTCGGCGAGGATGGCGAGGTCATCGAGCACGAGGTCTATGACGCACCGGGCGCCGGTGTCGCCATGGCCATGTACAACCTCGACGAGTCGATCCGGGATTTTGCCCGCGCCTCGTTCAACTATGGCCTCGACCGTGGCTGGCCTGTCTACCTCTCGACGAAGAACACGATCCTGAAAGCCTATGACGGGCGCTTCAAGGACCTGTTCCAGGAAGTCTACGACAACGAGTTCCGCGAGAAGTTCGAGGCCGCCGGGATCACCTACGAGCACCGGCTCATCGACGACATGGTGGCCTCGGCGCTGAAATGGTCGGGCGGCTTCGTCTGGGCCTGCAAGAACTACGACGGCGACGTGCAGTCGGACACCGTGGCGCAGGGCTTCGGCTCGCTCGGGCTCATGACCTCGATCCTCATGACCCCGGACGGCAAGGTCGTCGAATCCGAGGCCGCCCACGGCACCGTCACCCGCCACTACCGGCAGCACCAGAAGGGCGAGGCGACGTCGACCAACTCGATCGCCTCGATCTACGCCTGGACGGGCGGGCTCAAGCACCGCGCCAAGCTTGACGACAATCCGGCGCTGATGCTGTTCGCCGAGACGCTCGAGCGGGTGGTCGTCGACACGGTCGAGTCGGGCTACATGACGAAGGACCTCGCGCTTCTGGTGGGTCCCGACCAGAAGTGGCTGACGACCGAGGGTTTCCTCGAGAAGATCGACGAGAACCTGCAAAAGGCGCTGAAAGGCCTCTGACCGCGGGCGGGTTTGCCGCAAGACGACGACGCGATATGATGGCGCAGGGACCGACACCGGCCCCTGCGTCCTTTCATTTCCTGCATTACCACGCCCGGCGATTTTCCGGACATGCGCATTCCGACACGGCACATGGAACGACCCTTTCCCTTCCTTGGCCGCCCTGCCCTGTTCGTTCACACGCCGAAATGCGGCGGCAGCTACGTCGCGGCCGCCATCGGGCGGCGCCGTTTTGCCCGTGCGCCCGAACAGCGGCACCCGCGGCTTCGCGGCCACCTGACCTGGATCGAGTATCGCGACCGCTTGGCCGAAATGGGACAGGATGTCCGGGACCGGCTGACGATTTCGCTCGTGCGCAACCCGTGGGACTGGCACCTGTCCTGGTTCAACTACATCCGCGCGGATACCGGCGGGCGGCGGTCCGGCCACGTGCTCGAGCACACGCTCTTTCAGCGTTTCAGTTTCCACGACTACATCGACTGGCTTGAAGACCCCGACGCGCCGCGCGGCCCGCAGGGCTACATCGTCCGGCAACTCAGCGACTGGTTCGTGGACGAAAGCGGACGCATCGCGGTGGACCACGTCCTGCGGCAAGAGCACCTGGCCGACGACCTTCGACGCCTTGCACGCGCCGAGGGGCTTTGCCTGAAACTGCCGCGCAGGCGCCGGAACGCGTCCCGAACGGCGGGCGCGCGGGATTGGCGCCCCTTCTACAGCGACCACGACGCCGAGCGGATTGCGCGTCGCCATGCCCGCGACATCGCCCTGTTCGGCTATTCCTTCGACCCGGATCCGGCGCGCTGAGCCCTTGCCCATCGGGCATGTGGCGTCTTCACTGTCCGAAGGCAAAGGAAGGATTCGCGATGCCCAGGGCCTATGTATTTCTCATCATTGCCGTCGCCTTCGAGACCTTCGGGACGAGCTGCCTTCAGGCCGCGCAGCAATTCACGCGGCCCCTTCCGACGATTGGCGTCGCAATCGGCTTTGCCGGTGCCTTCTGGTTCCTGGCCCTGACGCTGCAATACCTGCCGCTTGGAATCGTCTACGCCGTGTGGTCCGGGCTGGGGATCGTCTTCATCGCCCTCATCGGCCTTGTCGCCTTCGGTCAGCGCCTCGACGGGGCCGCAGTGGCGGGCATGGGCCTGATCCTGGCCGGCATCCTTGTCATCCACCTTCTGTCGGACAGCGCGCGGCACTGATCCCGGTGCCCCGTGCCGCCGTGGCCGCATGAAGACGGGCAACCGCGCGGCTGGCCGTGCGCTCGAACAGGCAGGGCACGAAGGCATGGATCAATGCCGCGAAGGCGGCCTGAAACAGCGCGCCCGAGAAGCGGAGCGCGAACAAGAAGTGCCGGGCATAGCTTTCCCCGACACTGCGGGGATGGTCGAGGAACATGCGTGCGATCATCTTTGCCTCCATCGCCTTGAACGGGGTGCATGTTGCCCGAAACACAGCGTGCAGTTTTCCCATTTTTCGTGTATTTCCGTGCCTGGGGTGGAAAATTTCCCAAGGGATACCGCATGTCCGTGACGCCTGACCAACATGACCTTCGCATCCTGCGACAGCTTCAGCGGGACGCCAGCCAGCCGCTCGAACGCCTTGCCGACGCCGTCGGGCTTTCCCGCAACGCGGTCTGGCGCCGCGTTCGCGCCCTCGAGGACGCCGGGATCATCCGGGCCCGCGTGGCCGTTCTCGACGCCGAGCGCATGGGCCTTGGGGTCAGCGTCTTTGTCGCCGTGCGCGCGGCGCGCCATGATGCCGACTGGCACGCGCGGTTCGTTCGCGCCGTCCGCGCCATCCCCTCGATCGTCGGCGCATGGCGCACGAGCGGCGAGCTCGACTACCTCCTGCACGCGCGCCTTGCCGACGTGCGGGCCTATGACGCGCTCTATCAGCGCCTGATCGAGAAGGTCGAGATCGCCGACGTTTCGGCCAGTTTCGTGATGGAGGCGATCAAGGAAACCAGCGAAATCCCCATCTGACGGCGGGATGGCGCCTCAGCCCTGCGGGGTTTCCTCGACGATGACAAGCTCGCGCTCGGCGGCACCCTGCGCATGGGCAAGGGCCTCCTGATAACGCGGGCTCTCGTAGCAGGCGACGGCCGCCTCGAAGCTCGGGAAGCGCGCCACGACGTTGCGCGGCCGCTCCTTGCCCTCCATCTGCCGGTAGCGACCGCCTCGGGCAAGGAATTCCCCGCCGTGCGCGGCGATCGCCTCGGTGGCAATCGCCGCATAACGGGCATAGGCCTCGGGGTCGGTGACCGTCACATGCGCGATCCAGAGCGCCGTCACGCCGCCGCCCCCAGGATCTCCTCGACGGCGCGAATGGCCTCGTCGGCGCGGCTCGGGTCGGCGCCGCCGCCCTGGGCCAGGTCCGGCCGGCCGCCACCACCGCGCCCGCCAAGGCGCTCGACCGCCGCACGGACCAGATCGACGGCCGAGATGCGGCCCGCCAGATCCGGCGTGACCCCGGCGGCCACTGCCGCCTTGCCGCCCGTATCGGCGACAAGCAGAATGACGCCCGAGCCGAGCTTTTCCTTCATCTCGTCGATGAGCGGCGGCAGATCACGCCCCGAGACCCCCTTGAGCGTCCGGGCGGCAAAGCGGATGCCGCCGATTTCGCGCGCCTCGGCATCGGCCCCGCCCTGGCCACCACCGGCAACCGCCAGTTCCCGCCGGAGCTGGGCGACCTCGGCCTCTAGGTTCCGCCGATCCTCGGCAAGGCTGCGCACGCGGGCCGCAAGCTCGGAAGCCGGCGCCTTGATCGCGGCGGCCGCGGTGCGAAGCTGGGCCGCCTGCGCCTCGATGTGGCGAATTGCGGCCTCGCCCGTCAGCGCCTCGATGCGCCGAACGCCGGCCGAGGACGCGCTGTCGCCCAGAATGACGAATGTGCCGATGTCACCGGTCCGCCGCACATGGGTGCCGCCGCAAAGCTCGATCGAATAGACGTCGCCGTCAGGCCCTTTCCCCGAACCGGGATCGCGGCCCATCATCACCACCCGCACTTCGTCGCCGTATTTCTCGCCGAACAGGGCCAGGGCCCCGAGGGCGCGCGCTTCGTCGGGCGTCATGATCCGGGTCTCGACGGCGCTGTTCTGGCGGATATAGGCGTTCACCTCGCGCTCGACGGCAAGGATCTCGTCCTCGGTCATCGCCTTCGGATGGCTGAAGTCGAAACGCAGGCGGTCGGCGTCGTTGAGCGAGCCACGCTGCGCAACATGCTCGCCCAGCGTCCGGCGCAGCGCCTCGTGCAGAAGGTGCGTGGCCGAGTGGTTGGCGCGGATGGCCGTGCGCCGCGCGTGATCGACCTCAAGCTCGGCGGCTTCGCCCGGGCGCAACTCTCCCTCGACGACCTCGGCGAAATGAATGAAGACGCCGGCCGACTTCTTCGTGTCGGTGATCCTGGCCATCCCGTCGGGCGTCCGAAGCGTGCCCGTGTCGCCAACCTGCCCGCCGGCCTCGGCATAGAACGGGGTCTGGTTGAGAACGACCTGCACGCGCTCTCCGGCGCGGGCCGCCTCGATGGTCCTGCCGTCCCGCACCAAGGCCAGGATCTGGCCTTCCGCGGTTTCGGTAGCGTAGCCGAGAAAGTCGGTCGGCCCGTGCGTCTCGGCCAGATCGAACCAGATCGTCTCGTCGGCCTTCTCGCCCGAGCCCGACCAGGCGGCGCGGGCCCGGGCACGCTGCTCGGCCATGGCCTTCTCGAAACCGGCCACATCCACGCTGCGCCCCTTCTCGCGCAGCGCATCCTGCGTCAGGTCGAGCGGAAAGCCGTAGGTGTCGTAAAGGCGGAAGGCGACTTCGCCGGGAAGGGGCGCGCCCTCGGGCAGTTTCTCTAGCTCCTGCTCGAGAAGGCGAAGGCCCCGTTCGAGTGTTTTCTTGAAGCGCGTCTCTTCAAGCTTGAGCGTTTCCGAGATCAGGACCTCGGCGCGCCGAAGCTCGGGGTAGGCCTGCCCCATGAGCGCCACGAGGGTCGGCACAAGCCGGTAGAGAAGCGGCTCTTCCGCGCCGAGAAGATGCGCATGGCGCATGGCGCGGCGCATGATCCGGCGCAGGACATAGCCGCGGCCTTCGTTTGCCGGCATCACGCCATCGGCAATCAGGAAGGACGACGAACGAAGATGGTCCGCGATCACTCGGTGATGGACCCGGCCGGGCCCGTCCGGCTCGGTGCCGGTGGCCTGGGCGGACGCCTCGATCAGGGCGCGGAAGAGATCCGTGTCGTAGTTGTCGTGGACCCCCTGCAGGACGGCACCGATACGCTCGAGGCCCATGCCGGTATCGATCGAGGGGCGCGGGAGCGGCTCTCTGCGGCCGTCCTCGAACTGCTCGAACTGCATGAAGACGAGGTTCCAGATCTCGATGAAACGGTCGCCGTCCTCGTCGGGGCTGCCCGGCGGTCCCCCGGGGATCTCGGGGCCGTGGTCGTAGAAGATTTCCGAACACGGGCCGCAGGGGCCGGTGTCGCCCATCGACCAGAAATTGTCCGACGTCGGAATGCGGATGATGCGGTCGTCCGAAAAACCGGCCACCTTCTTCCAGATCTCGGCCGCCTCGTCATCGGTGTGATAGACGGTGACCAGAAGCCTGTCGGGCGAAAGGCCGAAGTCCTTGGTCAGCAGATCCCACGCGTAGGGAATCGCGGCTTCCTTGAAATAGTCGCCGAACGAGAAGTTCCCGAGCATCTCGAAGAACGTGTGATGGCGCGCCGTATAGCCGACATTGTCGAGATCGTTGTGCTTGCCGCCGGCGCGCACGCATTTTTGCGCCGTTGCGGCGCGCGTGTAGGGCCGGTGCTCGACGCCGGTGAAGACGTTCTTGAACTGCACCATGCCCGCGTTCGTGAACAGAAGCGTCGGGTCATTGCGCGGGACGAGGGGCGAACTCTCGACGATCTCGTGCCCGTTGCGCCGGAAATAGTCGAGGAACGTCGAACGAATATCGTTCAGTGTGGCCATGTGACGGGATCCACTGCTTGCCGATTGCGGGACGTTCACCCTTTAGCGCTGCCCGCCGGGGCTGTCCACAGCCACCACCGGGCGGCACGGCCTGCGGGCGCTGCCGCAGGCTCGGTTTTCCCGTCGGGCCGAAGGTTCAGGCCTCGATCACCTCGTCGCCCGAATCGGTCCCCGCGGCGGGGGCGAGGCCGTGGGCTGCACGGATACGGTTCTCGATCTCCTGCGCGATGTCGGGGTTTTCCTTCAGGAACTGCTTCGCGTTCTCGCGTCCCTGCCCGATCCGCTCGTCGCCATAGGAATACCACGAACCCGACTTCTCGACGATGCCGGCCTTGACCCCCATGTCGATCAGTTCGCCGGTTTTCGAGATGCCCTCTCCGTACATGATGTCGAACTCGACCTGCTTGAACGGCGGCGCGACCTTGTTCTTGACGACCTTGACGCGCGTGCTGTTGCCGACGACCTCGTCTCGGTCCTTGATCGCGCCGATCCGGCGGATGTCGAGCCGCACCGAGGAGTAGAACTTGAGCGCGTTGCCGCCCGTCGTCGTCTCGGGGCTGCCGAACATGACGCCGATCTTCATCCGGATCTGGTTGATGAAGATGACCATGCAGTTCGAACGCGCGATCGAGGCGGTCAGCTTGCGCATCGCCTGGCTCATCAGCCGGGCCTGAAGGCCGACCTGCGCATCGCCCATGTCGCCTTCGAGTTCCGCCTTCGGCGTGAGGGCGGCAACCGAATCGACGACGACAAGGCTGACGGCGCCCGAACGCACCAGCGTGTCGGTAATCTCGAGCGCCTGTTCACCGGTATCGGGCTGCGAGATGAGGAGTTCGTCCAGATTGACCCCGAGCTTGCGGGCATATTGCGGGTCGAGCGCGTGTTCGGCGTCGACGAAGGCGCAGACGCCGCCCTTCTTCTGCTCTTCGGCCACGACATGCAGCGTGAGCGTCGTCTTGCCCGAGCTTTCGGGACCATAGATCTCGATGATGCGGCCCTTCGGCAATCCGCCGATCCCGAGCGCGATGTCGAGCCCGATCGAGCCCGTCGAGGTCGCCTCGATCTCCTGAACCGGGCTGTCGGCGCCAAGGCGCATGATCGAGCCCTTGCCGAACTGCCGTTCGATCTGCTGGAGGGCCGAATCCAGGGCCCGCTGACGGTCGTTGTTACGCTTGTCCATGATGTTCAGAAGATCTGCCTTGCTCATTGATCCGCTTCCTTATCCCACATCCCCGATCGGGCGGCAATTCTCGCCTTGTTCTTCTCTTGTTCTCATCCTTATGAGATCAAAACAGGAACATTTCAACTCAAATTTTCATTCTCAGCTTCCCCGCAACGGGTTAATGAGAGGTGAACAACGACATGCGACGGGGAAGAAATGCTCGTGCTCGCCAAGGAAAGGCTGGTCTACCTGGCCGTTCCGAAGACAGCTTCGACATCAATCGAGAAAGCCCTTGGCGGGCGGGCATCGATCGTGCTTCGGGATCCGCCGGGACTGAAGCACACGCCGGCGCGGCGCTGGCGGCGGATCGTGCGCGCCCTTCTGCCCGATGTCGACGTCAACGAGTTCGAGACGGTCGCGCTGATCCGCGAACCGATCGACTGGCTCGGCAGCTGGTTTCGCTATCGCCAGCGGCCCTATCTTGACGGCCACGAGAATTCGACCGCCGGCATGTCCTTCAACACCTTTGTCGAGGCCTATCTGACAGAGACCCCGCCACCGCCTGCCCGCATCGGGGCGCAGGCGCGGTTCTTGTCGAATCAGAAGGGTGAGTTGGCCGTGCACCACCTCTTTGCCTACGAGCGCATGAGCGATCTCTTTGCCTTTCTCGAGAACCGGATCGGCAAGCGTCTCGAGGTCGGGCACTTCAATGCCTCGCCCCGCGCCAAGCTGTCCCTCGACCCGGCCCTGGAACAGCGCCTTCGGCGCGAACGCGAAGCCGATTTCGCGCTACACCGCGCCGCCCTCGACGGGCTCCTCGGCGGTCTCTGACGGCTCGGCCGGGCCAAGCTTGCGCGAGACGAGGTCGTTCAGCGCCGAAAGGCTGAAGGGTTTGCCCAGAAATTCGGCGCCGGGCATGCTGTCGGCCCCGGAAAGGACGTTGCCCTCGGCATAGCCCGAGACGAAGACGATGGGAATCTCGGGCGCGTCACCGAAGGCACGCCGGACCCAGGTCGGGCCGTCGATGCCCGGCATGACGACGTCGGTCACGACAAGATCGACCGACGGCGCGTCACCGGCCAGGATCTCGAGCGCCTCTTCCCCGCTCGACGCCGCAAGGACCTTGTGCCCCATCATGGTAAGGGCGCGGGCCGCGAATGCGCGCACGGGGGCCTCGTCCTCGACCAGCATCACGGTCCGTTGTTGGCCGCGTCGGGAAACGCGGGGCGGACGCGGGCCTGCCGGGCGGGCCTCGGCCTCTTCGTCGGTGGCAGGCAAGAGAAGCGTGAACACGGCCCCGCCGCCCGCCGGACTGTCGGCGAAGATGTAGCCCCCCATCTGCTTCACGATGCCGTAGCTTGTCGAAAGGCCAAGCCCCGTTCCCTCGCCCTGCGGTTTCGTGGTGAAGAAGGGTTCAAAGACCTTTCGCAGAATTTCTTCCGGAATTCCGGGGCCATCGTCCTCGACCGTGATCTGGACGTATTCGCCGGGCGGCACGCGTGCCTCTCCGATCCTTTCGTCCTCGTCGAGATGCCGCCGGGCGGTGCGAATGCGGATCTCGCCGCCCTCGGCCATGGCATCGCGCGCGTTCACGACCAGATTGACTAGGACCTGCTCGAGGTTGCGGCGGTCAGCGCGAATGTTGGGAAGGTCGGGTTCGTTGCGCACCGAAAGCGTGACGCGCTCGCCCACCAGGCGGTTCAGGAGGTGGGCAAGATCGGACAGCGTGTCGCGCACGTCCATGACCTCGAGCCGAAGCGTCTGCTTTCGCGAGAAGGCAAGAAGCTGTGCGACCAGGGCGGCGGCGCGATTTGCGTTCTCGGCGATCTGGGTGAGATCGGCATAGTCGCCGTCCCCGGGGTCGTGTCGCAGGAGAAGGAGGTCGCAGTGGCCGGAAATCGCCGTCAGGAGATTGTTGAAATCATGGGCGATGCCGCCTGCAAGCTGACCGACGGCGTGCATCTTCTGACTTTGCACGAGCTGACCCTCGAGCGCCTTCATCTCGGTCACGTCGCTCAGGACACCGATGACCTCGGGGCCGTCGGGACCGTCCGCCCGACCCAGCGTGACCCGCAGAAAGCGCTCGCCACCCCGCCCGCGGGCGCTGACGATCTCGGGGCGCACGCGGTCGCGGGCCGCTGCGGCTTCGGCCACCCATCGGGCGAAGGGGCGCCCCGGCCCGTCGATGACCGCGGACAGGTCGCTCTTGTCGTCCGCAAGCCCGAGAAGCTCCCGCGCCGCGCGATTGGCGCGGCGAAGCCGGCCTTCGGTGTCCATGGCGACAACGGCAATCGGCAAGGCGTCGAAATCCGCGCTGCCTGCCGGGGCATCCGCCGCAACGGGCGCCAGAAAGATCTCGGTCCGGCCGGCCGCCCCGTCGAGCATGACGGCGCGCACGGGCACGGTGCCGGACGGGGTGGTGATTCGGTGAATTGCCCCGTCGCGCAGCGGCAGATCGACGAAGATACGGTCAAGCTGTCGCGGACGGCCGCCGAGGATCCGGCGCAAGGCCTCGTTGACGAATAGGACCGTCCCGCTCGCGTTCACCGTGAGCATGGGAAGGCTGATGGCCTCGGCCCCGCGGGTGGTCGCCGTGCGGTCCGGGATTTCCTCGAGCCGCCAGGAGAGAAGCCCCGTCGCGAGCCGTGCCACCGTGACGCGAAGAAACCCCTGACGCGTGACGACGTCCTCTTGCGCCCAGCCCTCGTCCTCGACCCGGTCGGCAAGCCGGAGAGCCACGGCCGAAGGATAGGCGGCGAGGCCCGTCATCGCCTCGACCAGCGACTGGGCGCGTTCCTCGCCGAACCGGCGGACGGCGGCGGGATTGGCGTAGATCACGGCGCCGTCCACGTCGGTCAGGAAGGATGGCGCCGGGTCCAGCGCCAGAACCCGCCGCGCGGGCCGCAGCGTTGCCGACGCCTGCGCCGGCAGCCCTTTCGGCACCAGCCGAAGATAAAGCCCCGCGAGCGTCAGTGCGCCCCCGACCGACAAGGCGATGATCGAAAGCCGCACATCGCCAAGGAGAAGCCCAAGGCCCAGAAACAGCCCGCCCCCGATGATCAACGACAGGCCGCCGCGCACCTCGTCCACGGGCGATGCGGCCCCGACTGCTACCCCCGAATCTGCCAACGCACTCTCCCTTCCCGGTTGACGCGTCGAGCCTGGCCCCCATCCAGTTAAGCCACGCTTAATTCGACACTATTCAATCTTAGGGCGAGTCGCCGGTGCCTCAATTCCTCAATAATAGCGAAGCAAAAAAGCCGTCCCCGCCGGTCTCGGGGCCGAACCGCTGATGCTTGCCCTGCCGCCAGCCGGAATGGCGCGAAAGAAAGGCATCCGTCTGATCCTCGTTTTCCTCGGCGAGGACCGAGCAGGTCATGTAGGCCAGCGCGCCGCCCGGCCCCACAAGCCCCTCGGCTTCGTCAAGGATTTCGGCCTGAGTGCGCAAGAGCCGGTCGAGCTCTCCGGGCCGGAGGCGCCATTTCGCCGCCGGGTCACGCCGCCAGGTCCCGCTGCCGGAACAGGGCACGTCGCAAAGGACGAGATCGAAGCGCCGAGACGCCAGTCTGGCGCGCGGCAGGACGTGAATCTTGGCGCCGGCCCGGGCGGCGCGTGCCGGAAGATCGGCCATTCGGGCGGGATTCGCGTCGTGGGCGAAAACCGGTCCCTGAACCCGCGCGGCCATGGCCAGCGCCTTGCCCCCGCCGCCGGCGCAGAAATCAAGGACGGACATGCCGGCGCGAAGCGGCAAGGCCGCCACGGCTGCCTGGGGCGACAGGTCCTGAAGTTCGACAAGTCCGGTCCGATAGGCGCGCGTGGCACGGACGCGGCGGGCGTTCGCCGTCACCTCGAGCGCCGTGGTGACAGCGGGATGAGGACGTGTCTCGACACCCTCGGCGCGCAGGGCCTCGGCGGCGCCGTCGCGCGATGTCTTCAGAAGATTGACGCGCAGGAAAACCGGCGCGCGGTGGCGCATGGCCTCGAGAAACGGCGCGGTGCCCTCGCCCAGCGCACGCCGAAGCCGCGGCCAGAGCCAGTCGGGACAGTCGAGCGCCTCGGCCTCGGACGCGGGGGGCGGCGGCGCGGCAAGCCGCGCCCGCTCGGCCTCGGTCAGGGGCTCGGGCCCATGGCGCCCGCCGTCGAAGACCGCCTCGACAAGGTCGCGTTCGGCCGCCCAGCCGATGACGAGGCCGCGTCCGCCGCTTCCCCCCAGGCGGGCCAGGCTTCGCCGGCGACGCAAGCAGTCGAAGACGATGTCGCGCACCGCCGCCCGGTCGCCGGAACCGGCATAGCGGCTGGCGCGCGCCCAGGATGACAACGCGACCTCGGGCGGGTCGCCCGAGAGAATGTGGTCGAGGATCCGGATCGCGGCGGCGGCGCGGGCGGCAGGGGTCATGGTGGCTTCACCGGCAAGAAGACAGGTGGGGGCCGGACATAACGCCCCGCCCCTGCCCGATCAATACCGCCGCCCGGCGCGCCGGCCTCAGCCCTTCTGCGCCTCGACGGCGCGCCGCGTCATGACCTTCACCAGATGGGCGCGGTATTCCCGCGTGCCGTGGATGTCGCCGATCATGCGCGCCGGGTTCGGCTCGAGCCCCATGACCGCGTCGACGCGGAAGTCCTTCGACAGGGCTTCCTCGGCTTCGGTCCAGCGATAGACGCCATCCTCGGACGCGCCGGTCACGGCGACGCGCACGTCCCGGCCGAAGCGGGCCACGAAGACCCCGACAAGGGCAAAGCGCGAGGCCGGCTGTTCGAACTTCTGATAGTTCGCCGTGTCGGGGACGGGAAAGCGCACCTCGGTGATGATCTCGCCGTCTTCGAGCGCGGTCGCGAACATGCCCTCGAAGAAGTCGTCGGCCGCGATCTCGCGCCGGTCGGTGCGGATCGACGCGCCCGAGCCGAGGACCCCTGCCGGCCAGCAGGCCGACGGGTCGTTGTTGGCCAGGCTGCCACCGATCGTGCCGCGATTGCGCACCATCGGATCGCCGATCCCGCCGGCAAGGGCCGAAAGCGCCGGGTAGTCCTTCTCCAGCGCGCGCGCCGCTTCGGCATGCGTGGTGGCGGCGCCGATGCAGATCCGCCCCTCGTCGTCACGGCAGATGCCGCGCAGTTCCTCGATGCCGGCAAGGCTGACCAGCTTCGAAGGCGCGGCAAGGCGCTGGCGAAGGGTCGGGATCAGCGTCTGCCCGCCGGCAAGCGGCTGGGCGTCCTCGGCGGCCAGCGCGGCCAGGGCGTCGGCAAGCGTGGCGGGGCGTTCGAATTCGAACTCGTACATGGTCAATTCCTCCTCAGCCCTGCATGGCCGCCCAGACGCGGGCGGGCGTCAGCGGCATGTCGATATGGGTCACGTGGGTCATGCCGGCGCGGTGCAACGC
>RFGD01000443.1 GCA_003696705.1 Alphaproteobacteria bacterium
ATGGCTAAGGCGAAGTTTGAGCGGACGAAGCCGCATGTGAACGTGGGCACCATCGGTCACGTCGACCACGGGAAGACGACGCTGACGGCGGCGATCACGAAGTATTTTGGCGAGTTCAAGGCGTACGACCAGATCGACGCGGCGCCTGAGGAGAAGGCGCGGGGGATCACGATCTCGACGGCGCATGTGGAATACGAGACGGAGGCGCGGCACTACGCGCATGTCGACTGCCCCGGTCATGCGGACTATGTGAAGAACATGATCACGGGCGCGGCGCAGATGGACGGCGCGATCCTTGTGGTTTCGGCGGCCGACGGTCCGATGCCGCAGACGCGCGAGCACATCCTTCTTGCGCGCCAGGTCGGCGTTCCTGCGATCGTGGTCTACATGAACAAGGTCGACCAGGTGGATGACGAGGAGCTTCTGGAGCTTGTGGAGATGGAGATCCGCGAGCTTCTGTCGAAGTACGACTTCCCCGGCGACGACATCCCGATCGTGCGCGGTTCGGCGCTTGCGGCGCTGGAGGGTCGGGACCCCGAGATCGGCGAGAACTCGATCCGGGCGCTGATGAAGGCGGTTGACGAATACATCCCGACGCCGGAGCGGCCGATCGACCAGCCCTTCCTGATGCCGATCGAGGACGTGTTCTCGATCTCGGGCCGCGGCACGGTTGTGACGGGCCGGATCGAGCGCGGGGTGGTGACGGTTGGCGACGAGGTCGAGATCGTGGGCATCCGCCCGACGAAGAAGACCGTGGTGACCGGCGTGGAGATGTTCCGCAAGCTTCTGGACCGCGGCGAGGCGGGCGACAACATCGGCGCGCTTCTGCGCGGGATCGAGCGTGACGGGGTCGAGCGCGGGCAGGTGCTGTGCAAGCCCGGCAGCGTGAAGCCGCATACCAAGTTCGAGGCCGAGGCCTACATCCTGACCAAGGAGGAAGGCGGGCGGCACACGCCGTTCTTCGCCAACTACCGGCCGCAGTTCTATTTCCGCACCACCGACGTCACCGGCACGGTGAAGCTGCCCGAGGGTGTGGAGATGGTGATGCCCGGCGACAACGTCTCCTTCACCGTCGAGCTGATCAGCCCGATCGCCATGGAGGAGCGCCTGCGCTTCGCCATCCGCGAAGGCGGCCGCACCGTCGGCGCGGGCGTCGTCTCCAAGATCATCGAATAGAAGCGGCGCGACGCCGCAGATG
>RFGD01000444.1 GCA_003696705.1 Alphaproteobacteria bacterium
GTGAACGGCAACGGTACGCCGGACATAGGCGTATTGCAGAGTGATGCAACGGGTACGCCATGGTTCTATGTGAAGGAAGGCAAGAACGGCAACCTGCTTCGTAAGGTGAGGTTTGATGCAGCCTTTACGCCGCAGGCACTGGCAATGGTGCCGGACCTGAACGCCGATGGTGCGGATGAGGTAGCGGTACTGGGTATCGATGCGAGCGGCAAGGTCCGGGCGCAGGTGAAGGATGTGAAGTCGATACCCGCGGTGCCACTGGGCGTGGTTGACTTTGACCGGAGCTATACGCCGAAGTATTTCACGGTGGTTCCGAATGCCGACGGAGCGGGGACGACGGGTCTGGCGGTACTGGGTATCAATGCCGCGGGCGATGTGCGTGCCCAGGTGAAGGACCTGGCCGGCAACCCGATCAACGTCGTGCACTTCAGCCCTGCGTATACTCCGAAGGGATTCCGTGCGGTAGCGAATGCCGATGGGGCAGGCGCGACGGGCCTGGCACTGCTGGGCGTGGACGCATCGGGTCGTGTGCGCGTGCAGATGAAGCATTCGGATCCGGCGGCTGCGACATCATTGATCCGTATTCTGTACTTTGACAAGGCTTATAGTCCGCTGGGCTTTGAGGTGATTCCGAACATGGGTGGCGCCTCGGGCACGCCGGGTCTGGCGGTACTGGGCAAGAATGCCTCCGGGATCATCCGCGCCCAGGTGAAGGATGTGGATGCGGTATCCCCGGCCCCGGTAGCGATCCTGACGTATACGCCGAGCTATGCACCACAGGCATTCCGGTATGTTGCGGACATGGACGGAGCGGGTACGCCGGGCCTTGCGGTGCTGGGCGTGGATGGGACGACGGGCTCGGTCCGGGTTCAGGCCAGGGATCTGGCATCGACGCTGGTGAGGAAGGTGTACTTCAACAAGACGTATGCGCCTCGGGGATTTGCGGTGACGGGGAACATCCCGATTGTTGGCGGAGGCGGCAGCCTTGCGAACGAGTTTGCCGTGCTGGGCGAGCATGCGACGAAGGGCGTTCGTGTCCAGGTCAAGGACGGCTCCACGGGTGATCTGGTGGCCAA
>RFGD01000445.1 GCA_003696705.1 Alphaproteobacteria bacterium
GAGATTAAGGATGGGGAAGAGATTATTTCTAATGGTAATGTTTATCCTATTAAGGATTTAGATCAAGCTGAAAAGGATTCTCTGGAATATAATAAGAAGAAAGATTTATTTTATAAAAATGTTAAAGCAAAAGAGTTAATAGACCAAGAGATCAGTCCAGAGGTGAGACAGTCTTATTTGAATTATGCTATGAGTGTTATTGTGGCAAGGGCTCTTCCAAGTGCAGAAGATGGTTTGAAACCTGTTCAGAGAAGAATTCTTTGGACAATGTATAAGCTTGGATTAGAACATAATAAACAGACGAAAAAATCAGCTAGGATTGTTGGTGAAACTATGGGTAAGTTTCATCCTCATGGAAATGCTGCTATTTATGATGCTATGGTTCGTATGGCTCAAAATTGGACCTTGCGTTATCCTCTTGTTATTGGACAAGGTAATTTTGGTAGTTTAGATGGAGATAGTCCTGCTGCTGATAGGTATACTGAGGCTAAGATGTCTAAGATATCTCAGGAACTATTGACAGAGATTGAAAAAAATAATGTTGATATGATGCCTAATTATTCTAATGAAGAGGTTGAGCCGATTGTTTTACCAGCTAAGTTGCCAAATTTATTGATTAATGGTTCTAGTGGTATTGCTGTTGGTATGGCGACTAATATTCCGCCACATAATTTGAATAATGTTTGTGATGCTGTTTTGAAATATTTGGAGAATCCAAATTGTGAGATTAAAGAACTTGTTGAAAAAATTAAGGCTCCTGATTTTCCAACAGGTGGAAGTATTTCCGGGAATTTTAAGGAGATTTATAGTAAAGGTACTGGAAGGCTTATTGTTGAGGGGAAGGTAGAAGTTTTAGAACCAAAAAGAAAGAGCGATAAACTGAAGATAATAATAAGTGAGATACCTTATTTAGTCAATAAAGCTCAGCTTGTTGAAAGTATTGGTAATCTTATTAAAGATAACAAGTTGCCGGATGTTGTTGATTTGAGGGATGAATCTGTACATGGATCCTCTGTTTTTGTCATGCTACCTTGCTAAGACGGATGTTTACGTAAAACACAAGTTTGACTTTGTCGATAGTAATCGTTACATCATAAGTATTGGCATAATCTACAAATACCGTAGGCGACACTTTGGGTACCTCGTAGTATACAACCACGTCTTTTCCCTCTATGGCTGCAGAGATACAACGACAACTTTCATTTATGATTACATCTTTGTTGAGAAACTTGGTACGGTATGGTTCTGCAAGCCGCTCACCCACATTTCTGAAAACAATCCTTTTCT
Source organism: Alphaproteobacteria bacterium (assembly GCA_003696705.1). Lineage (GTDB taxonomy): Bacteria > Pseudomonadota > Alphaproteobacteria > Rhodobacterales > Rhodobacteraceae > RFGD01. The sequence continues at coordinate 1,288 of RFGD01000445.1, forward strand.
GCCTTTGCTCGTCGGGATTGACGTCATAATCTGCAGTATATTCGTACTTTACTACTTGTTCTACGTTATTCATCCTTTCTTTGTTTTTACAGTTTTGGAATCTTGTTTGAAGTTCTTGCACGGCTTGCGTTCGATGACCATACCTACGAAGCTGCAGCCGCAATCGACACACCTGCCTCTCTTGGCACACTCATGACAGGCCAGTGTCCTGTCGATGACTTCCTTTACGGAAAGACCACTGAACTGTTTGATGTACTGTTTTTCCAGAAACTGTTTGTATTTGGCTCTGATAGCCTTCCTGGCATTGCTGAAAGTGAACTCACTGATTTTCATATGCTAATTGTTTTTGTTCTTGAGTAATGGGCTTGATGTCTACATGACCTATCTTACCAAGGATATTGGGCTTGCTGTAAAGAGCAAAGCCATAATGCACATCCGATGGGCTATTTACAGGGTCAGTATGAGGAGCGTCGGGATGTACGAACCAGCCAGTGTAATA
>RFGD01000075.1 GCA_003696705.1 Alphaproteobacteria bacterium
CACCGACAGCGAGAAGGCCAGATCCTCGCGCGCCAGCGCGCTGTCGGCGGTTTCGGTAAGCTTGAGCATCAGCAGGATCGACAGCGCCACCAGCCCCATGCCCGCCAGCATCGTCGGCACCACCCCGACCACCGTTTCCACCTGCCGGCGGATCCCCAGCTGCCGGACCATCCGGTGCAGTGCCCAGGGCACGATGATGGCCTTGAAGACCAGCGCGATTCCTGCCGAGGCGTAGAGATGCGGGGCGTCGCGGATGAACGCCTGCCAGGCCACCGCCATCGCGAGCAGCACCGCCTGCAGCGCGAAGGTGTTGAGCAGCGCATAGAGCCGGTCCTGATAGATCAGCATGAAGCTCACCAGGACCAGGCTGCCCGCAAGGCCGTGCGCGATGTCGAAGGCGATGTCGTGCATCTAGAGGCTCCTCGAGACGAACAGCAGCAGGGTGCCCAGAAGTCCCAGCATCAGCGCCGCGCCGAGCAGTTCCGGCACGCGGAAGACGCGCATCTTGGCAATCGACGTCTCGAACACCGCCAAGAGGACCGCGCCGCCGGCGAGCTTGACGACGAACAGCACCAGGCTGACGGCAAGCGCGCCCACCCCGCTGCCCGGCGCGGCGATGCCGAAGGGCAGGAACACGGCGCCGATCAGGGCCATGTAGAGCAGAAGCTTGAGCGCGGACGCCAGCTCGATCATCGCCAGATGGCGGCCCGAGTATTCCAGCACCATCGCCTCGTGCACCATCGTCAGTTCCAGATGGGTGGTGGGGTTGTCGACCGGAATCCGCGCGTTCTCGGCAAGCGCAACGATCACCATCGCCACCAGCGCCATGCCGAGCGACACCCGGATTCCGACCTCGCCGCTTGCCATGAAGGCGGCGACCCTGGACAGCTGCGTCGATCCCGCCACCAGCGAGACGGTGAAAACCATCAACAGCATCGCCGGCTCGGCGACCGCGCCGATCATCATCTCGCGCGAGGCGCCGATCCCCCCAAAGCTCGTGCCCACGTCCATGCCGGCAAGTGCAAGGAAGAACCGTGCGCTGCCCAGGAGCGCCACGATGGCGACCAGATCGGCCGTCCAGCTGAACTGGAGCCCGATGGCGAAGGTCGGTACCAGCGCGGCGGCAACCCATGTGGCGGCGAAGATCGCATAGGGTGCGGCGCGGAACAGCCACGAGGCGTTCTCGGCCAGCACCACCTCCTTCTTCATCAGCCGCCACAGATCAAGATAGGGCTGGATCACGGGCGCCCCCTGGCGGCGGGTCAGCCGCGCCTTGACCTTGCGCACCAGCCCGGTCAGGCCCGGCGCAAGCGCCAGCACCAGCGCCATCTGGAACCCCTGCAACAGCAGATTGCCGATCAGTTCCATATCACCAGCCCCAACAGCAGAAGGATCAGCGCCCCGAACACCAGGCCGAGATAGCGCCGGATGGTCAGGAACTGCAGCGCGTTGGCCCGCGCCGTCAGCCGCTCAATCGCCGCGATCAGCGGCGCATAGAGGAACCGCCAGGCGAGATCGGCGGTGGTGACGACATGGCGGGCGGGCGAGGTGTCGCCGGGCGGCGGCATGACCACGCGCTCGCGCGCTGCCAGCACCGGCGCAAAGGCGCGGCGCAGCGGTTGGGCGAAGCTGCCTGCACCGTACTGAGCGGCCGGGTTCGCGTCAGGGAATCCGCAGTCCCAGGCCGGCCCGCGGCGCAGGGCGCGCGAGGCCACGCGGTGCACGATCCATGCCGCCGCGCCACCGGAGATGGCGATGAACGCCATCACCAGAAGGCCGCTGTAGCTGCTGGCCACGTCGGGAAGCGGCACCAGCGTGGCCCAGGCATTGCCCGTCTGCGCCGCCAGATTTTCGCCCGCCGTCATTCTCACCGCCGGCGCGACGAAGTCTATCACCGCGCCGGGCAGCACGCCGAGCAGGATGCACAGGCCCGCCAGCGCCGCCATCGCCCCAAGTGACCAGCGATCCGCCTCGTCGGCCGCTTCGGCCGCGTCGCTGCGCGCCCGGCCGAGGAAGATGATGCCAAAGAACCGCACGAAGGCTGCCGCCGCCAGCGCCGCAGTGAGCGCCAGCACCCCGCCGGCCGCGGGGATCAGGAACTGAAGCGCCGGCTGGGGAAGGCGCGGGCTTTGCAGCACCGACTGGAACATCAGCCATTCCGAGACGAACCCGTTGAGCGGCGGCAGCGCGGCGATCGCGGTCGCGCCGACGAGGGCCAGAAACGCGGTGACGGGCATCCTGTGGATCAGCCCGCCGAGCGCGTCGAGATCGCGCCGGCCGGTGGCGCCGAGGACCGCGCCGGCGACCATGAACAAGAGGCTCTTGAACAACATGTGGTTGAGCGCATGCACCAGCGCGGCAGTCATCGCCAGCGCGGCAAGAAGGGGCATGCCGCTCGACCGGAAGGCCAGCGCCAGTCCGAGGGCGGCGAAAATCACCCCGACGTTTTCGATCGTCGACCAGGCCAGCACGCGCTTGGCGTCGCCGTCGTTGATCGCATGCAGGATGCCGATCGCTGCGGTGGCCGAGCCGGTCACGATCACGATCGGCGCGATCCACCACGGAAGCGGGCCGGCAAGATCGAAGGCCACGCGCAGGAACCCGTAGATGGCGATCTTGGTCATCACCCCGCTCATCAGTGCCGAGACATGGCTCGGCGCGGCCGGGTGCGCGACCGGCAGCCAGACATGCAGCGGCATCAGTCCCGCCTTGGAGCCTGCCCCGATCAGCATCAGCACCAGCACGGTGGCGGCCAGCCCCGTGCCGCGCGAGCCGCCGCGGATCGCCTCGAAAGCGTAATCGCCGGCGCTGCCTGCCATCAGCCCGAAGGCGAGAAGCAGCGCCATCGTTCCGAACCCCGCCATCACCAGGTAAACGTAGGCGGCACGGCGGGTATCCGCGGCCCGATGGTGGGTCAGCACCATCGCCCAGGACAACAGCGACATCACCTCCCAGGCCAGAAGGAACGTGAAGGCGTCGCGGGCCAGCACGACCACGGCCATCGCGCCCAGGAAGCCCGGATAGAAGGGCAGCGTGCGGTGCGGTTCAGCCTCATGCCTGCCATAGCCGATCGCGTAGGCGCTGGCGGCCGCCCCGCCTGCGCCAAGGAGCAACAGGAAGATGGCCGACAGCGAATCCAGCCCCAGATGCGCGCCCAGCCAGGGCAGGCCGACGGGAAGGACGATCCCCGCCGGTGCCGCCGAAACGGAGACGAAGAGAATGCCCAGTAGCGCCAGCACGGCGCTGAGCGCCGCGCTCGCACCATAGATCAGCGTCGAAGACGCCTGTTGCCTGGGCAGCGCCGTTGCGACGATGGAAAGGCACAGAAGGGCCGCGATGGCGCCAACGGCTGTCTGGAGCATGATCACGCCCCCACCTCGGGCTCGCCCCCCGAGCGCCAGGCCGCGTCGGGCCGGGCGAGGCGCACGCCCCGACCGCCGCCGCGGCTTTCCGCCCCCTCGGCGATGAGCTCGACCCCGGCGCGCTCGAGTGCCTCCACGACCCGAGTGAGCGTCTCCACGCCGCCGCCGAC
>RFGD01000446.1 GCA_003696705.1 Alphaproteobacteria bacterium
AGCACGAGGTCATCTTTGCCGCCGACGGCGAGCGGGTCGTCCTGCGTCACATCGCGACCGACCGGGCGATCTTTGCGCGTGGGGCGCTCAAGGCGGCGCTTTGGGGGCTTGGGCGTCCGCCGGGCGAGTATTCGATGCTGGACGTTCTCGGGCTCTGATGGGCGCTCGGGCGGACCGTCCCGGGCCGCTGTCGGCCCGCCGGCGCCAAGGCGGCCTCAGAAATCGACGCAGATGCCCTTTCGCTCCCAGTCGCCATAGCGAACGGGTTCGGGGCCATCGCGGCCGCCAATCTCGGGCGGCAGCTCGGCGGCCCTTGCGGCCTTCCGGCGCGCCTCGGCCTCGGCCAGGGCGCGTCTTGCCGCCGGTGGAAGGGCGGCGGGGCCTTCAGCCGCGTCCGGACCCGTGCGGGTGTCATTTTCCGTTTGCGTCTTGCTCATCGGCTCTTTCCCCTTGCCGGTCGGCTTCACATATACGCTCCCTGCCCCGGGCCGAAAAGGCAGATCGGGCGCCTAGGGCCGGAGAGCGGGCCGGGGAACGGTGTCAGGAAGGAGAAGGCGCATGCCAACCCGCGGGCGCATGACGCGCGAACGAGGACGGCGGGAACCGGCGGCGGGCGCGGCCCCGCGGGCGACTGCCGTCGCACTGCTCGGCGGTGTCCTGGGCGATGGGCGCCGCCTTTCCGAGGTCGTCGCCGATACGCCCGCCTTCGCCCGGCTTTCCCCGCCCGAGCGCGCCCGCGCCCGTCACCTTGCGACCGAAACCCTTCGGCAGCTTTCGCGGCTCGACCGCGTCCTGGCCGAGCACTTGCGCCGCGCCCCGCCGCTTGCCGCGCGCAATATCCTGCGGGTCGCCGCCTGGGAACTTCTGGCCGAGGGCGCGGCCCCCCACGGTGTCGTCAGCGCCGCGGTCGAGGTCGCCAGGCGGACACCCGGCGCCGGCCGGCATTCGGGGCTGGTCAATGCGGTGCTGCGCGGCCTCGTCCGCCGGATGGAAGAGGGCGCGCTCGGCCCCGACACGCTTGCCGCCATGGAGCCGCCGCGCCTGCCGAACTGGCTTCGCGGACGGCTTTCGGCCGCCTGGGGCGGGAAGGCCGTCGCCGCCTTCGAGCGCGCGCATGCGCTGCGCCCGCCCGTCGACCTTACCCTCAGGGATCCCGAGACGGCGCCAACATGGGCCGAGCGGCTTGGCGCGCAGATCCTTCCGACCGGAAGCCTTCGGCTTAGTGCGGGGCGCCAGATTTCGGCGCTGCCGGGCTATGCCGAAGGCGCCTGGTGGGTCCAGGACGCGGCGGCCGCGCTGCCGGTCCGGGCGCTTGGCGTCAGGCCCGGCATGCGCGTTCTCGATCTTTGCGCCGCACCCGGGGGCAAGACCATGCAGCTTGCCGCGGCCGGTGCGCGCGTCACGGCGCTCGACATTTCCGAAGCGCGGCTTCGGCGGCTGTCCGAGAACCTGACCCGAACCGGGCTTTCGGCCGAGCTTGTCGTGGCCGATGCCTGCGACTGGTCGCCCGAGCACGCTTTCGACGCGATCGTTCTCGATGCGCCCTGTTCGGCAACCGGGACGATCCGGCGTCACCCCGACCTTCCGCACGTCCGAGACCGTGACCTTGGCGCGCTGACGCGGTTGCAGGCCCGGCTTCTCCAGCGTGCGGCGTCCTGGCTGTCTCCGGGCGGACGGCTCATGTATTGCACCTGCTCGCTTCTTCCCGACGAGGGAGAGGTGCAGGCGCGTGCCGCGACCGAACGCTTGCCGGCGTTGAAGCGGCTTTCCATCGACGCCGGCGCGCTTGGGGTCCCGCCCGAATGGATCGATGCCGAGGGCGGGTTGCGGACACGCCCCGACGCCTGGGCCGAAACGGGTGGCCTTGACGGCTTCTATGCCGCTCTTTTCGAGCGGCGGGCCCAGGACGGCCTTCGGCCGGCCCACGCCGGCGATGACAGGAGCGTGCCGATCGGCTAGTCTTTCGGGGCGGGCAAGGAATAGACTGACAGGATGGCAGAGGAATCGGGCAACACCCTGCGCGCCGTCCCGGGTGAAGGGGCGGGGCGCGGTCCGGGTTTCTGGCGGCGGATGCAGGTCCTTCGCGCCGGCTTCGACCGGCGCGCGACAGGATTCGTCTCGCAGCCCGAGCCACGCAGTTTCGGCAGCTACGCCCGTGGACGTCAGCTTCTGGCCGGCAATTTCCATTTCGCGGGCGAGCTTGTGGCCGCGCCCGACTGCTCGATCTGGGATGTGCCGGCGCCGGGGCCCGCCTTCGACATCGAGAGGCACGGGTTCGTCTGGCTGGACGATCTGGCCGCCGCCGCCGGCTTCGAGACGCGGTCGCGCTCCCAGGCGTGGCTTGCCGAATGGATCGCCCGCTATGGCACGGGACGCGGTCCCGGATGGGCCCCCGACGTGACGGGGCGGCGCGTCGTGCGCTGGATCCATCACGCGCTTTTCGTCCTGGCGGGCAGCGACCGCGCGTTTTCCGAACGGTTCTTCCGTTCGCTCGGTCGGCAGGCGGGATTCCTGGCGCGGGCCTGGCGTGGCGCGCCGCCGGGGTTGCCGCGCTTCGAGGCGTTGACAGGGCTTCTCTACGCCGGGCTTTCGCTCACCGGCAAGGAACGGCTCGTCAAGCCGGCCATGCGCGCCCTCGCGCGGGAATGCGCGGCCGAGATCGACAGGGGCGGGGGGATCCCTTCGCGCAATCCGGAAGAGCTTCTTGGCATCTTCACGCTTCTGATATGGGCGGCCGCCGCGCTGCGCGAGGCCGGCCGTCAGCCCCTTGAAGGGCATGTCCTGGCGATCGAGCGCATGGCGCCCGCACTTCGGGTCCTGAGGCATGCGGACGGCTCGCTTGCGCGGTTTCACGGCGGCGGTCGCGGTCCCGAGGGACAGCTCGACAGGGCGCTGGCGGAATCGGGTGTGCGCAGCGGCGAGCCGGGGCCCCGGGCGATGGGCTTCGAACGGCTGGCCCAGGGAAGAACCTCGGTCATCGTGGACGCCGCACAACCGCCGGCGCCCCCGCATTCGCGCGCGGCCCATGCCAGCACGCTTGCCTTCGAGATGACCTCGGGCCGGCGGCCGGTGATCGTCTCGTGCGGGTCGGGGCAGGGCTTCGACGCGGCCTGGCGCCGGGCGGCGCGGGCCACGGCCTCGCACTCGACTCTGGCGATCGACGGCCTGTCGTCGTCGCGCTTCGCGGCCAGCACCCGGCCGGGCCCCGAGTTTCTCTATGACCTGCCCCGCACGGTGGTGGCCGAGCGTTCGGATTCCGAGGCCGAGGTTGCCCTTCTTCTGAGCCATGACGGCTATGTGCCGACGCATGGCCTGCGCCATGTGCGCCGCCTCGCCCTCTCGCGCGATGGCCGCACCCTGTCGGGCGAGGATGCGCTTGGCGCCTTTTCGGCAGAGGAGCAGCTGATCTTCGAGCGCGCCTTCGAGGAAGGCGGCGGTCGGGGCGTTCCCTTTTCGGTGCGGTTCCACATCCACCCCGAGGTCGAGGCGGAACTGGACCTTGGCGGACGTGCCGTGTCGCTTGCCTTGCGCAGCGGCGAGGTCTGGGTCTTTCGCCATGACGGCGACGCGGAACTGTGCATCGAGCCGAGCGTCTATCTCGAAAGCGGCCGTCTGAAACCCCGCGCGACAAAACAGTTGGTTCTCAAGTCACGCGTTATCGACTATGCGACGCACGTGAACTGGTCGTTCGCCAAGGCGCAGGAGACGCCGTTGAACCTGCGCGACTTCGCGGCGGACGAACTCGAACTCGATCGTGGTTGATAACCGAGGGTGAAGATGACCGAACTTGCCCGCGTGCGTCGCGCGCTGATTTCCGTTTCCGACAAGACCGGCCTCGAGGAGCTGGGCCGCGCACTTTCGGCCCGCGGGGTCGAGATTGTCTCGACCGGGGGCACCGCCAAGGCGCTGCGTGCGGCCGGACTTGCGGTTCGCGACGTGTCCGAACTGACCGGGTATCCTGAGATGATGGGCGGACGCGTGAAGACGCTGCATCCGGCCGTGCATGGCGGGCTTCTGGCCCTTCGCGACGATCCCGAGCACATCCGGGCGATGGAAGAGAACGACATCTCGCCCATCGATCTTCTGGTGGTGAACCTCTATCCGTTCGAGGCCACGGTGGCCGCCGGCGCCGACCACGATACCTGCGTCGAAAACATCGACATCGGCGGGCCGGCGATGATCCGCGCGGCGGCGAAGAACCACCGCTTTGTCACGGTCGTCGTGGATCCCGAGGACTACGGCCCGCTCCTTGACGTACTCGAGGCGAACGAAGGGGCGACCACGCTGTCCTTTCGCCGGCGGCTTGCCCAGATCGCCTATGGGCGCACGGCTGCCTACGATGCGGCGGTTTCGGCATGGATGGCCGACGCGCTGGGCGAAGAGGCGCCGCGCCGTCGCGCCTTTGCCGGACACCTGCGCCAGGCGCTGCGCTATGGCGAGAACCCGCACCAGCGGGCCGCCTTCTACGTCGACGGCTCGGACCGGCCGGGTGTCGCGACGGCGCGCCAGTGGCAGGGCAAGGAGCTGAGCTACAACAACATCAACGACACGGACGCGGCCTTCGAACTGGTGGCCGAGTTCGATCCCGAAGAGGGGCCGGCCTGCGCCATCATCAAGCACGCCAACCCCTGCGGGGTGGCCCGCGGCCAGACGGCGCTTGAAGCCTATCGCCGCGCCTACGACTGTGACCGGGTTTCCGCCTTCGGTGGCATCGTCGCGCTCAACACGGCACTGGACGAGGAGACGGCCCGCGAGATCGTCCAGATCTTTACCGAGGTCGTGATCGCCCCCGAAGCGACCGAGGCGGCACGAGAGGTGTTTGCCGCCAAGAAGAACCTGCGCCTCCTGACGGCAGGCGGGCTTCCGGATCCGACCTCGCCGGGCCGGGTGTTCCGGCAGGTTTCCGGCGGGTTCCTGGTCCAGGACCGGGACAACGGCACGATTTCGGCCGAGGCGCTCGAGGTCGTCACCCGACGCGCGCCGACCCGCGAAGAGCTTGCCGATCTCCTCTTCGCCTGGCGGGTCGCCAAGCATGTCAAGTCCAATGCCATCGTCTACGCGAAGGGCGGCGCGACCGTCGGCATCGGCGCGGGGCAGATGAGCCGGGTGGATTCGACGCGCATCGCGGCGCGCAAGGCGAAGGACATGGCCGAGGCGCTGGGCCTCGACACGCCGCCGACGGTCGGCTCGGTCGTTGCGTCGGACGCGTTCTTCCCGTTCCCCGACGGCCTTCTGGCGGCGGCCGAGGCCGGCGCGACGGCCGTGATCCAGCCGGGCGGGTCGGTGCGCGACGCCGAGGTGATCGCCGCCGCGGACGAGGCCGGGCTTGCCATGGTCTTCACCGGCATGCGCCACTTCCGGCACTGACATCGTGACGACGCCCGCAGACGACCGCTCGCGACTTCGGCCGTTCTGGCTTGCCGGAGCGGCGGCCTTCCTGCTCGACCAGCTGTCGAAGCTGGTCGTCGTCCACGGGCTTGGCTTGGCCACGGTGGGAAGGATCGACGTCATCGCGCCCTTTCTCGTCTTCCGCATGGCCTGGAACCGCGGCATCAACTTCGGCCTTTTCGCCAGCCACGATCAGTTTGTCCGGTTCTTTCTGATCGCGCTGGCGGTCGGGATTTCCGCCTGGATCTTCCTGTGGGTCCGCGGTGGCCGTCACCGGCCCGCGCAGGTCGCCGCGGCGGGCCTCGTCGTGGGCGGTGCCCTTGCGAATGCGGTCGATCGCATCCTCTACGGCGCGGTTGCCGATTTCATCAATGTCTCGTGCTGTGGGATCCGAAACCCCTACGCCTTCAATCTGGCCGACGTGGCGATATTCCTTGGGGCCGCGGCGCTGGTCCTCATGCCGGGGCCGGCGCAGAATGACCCGTGACGCGGCCCCTGGCATGGGCTAAACACATGGCTGCACGAAACCGCGGAGGAATTCGCATGCCCCAAGCCATGCGCGCAATGACCGGCCTTGCCCTTGTTGCCGCCATGGCACTGAGTGCCTGCAGCTCTGCCGAGACCGAGCCGCGCCTCATGCATCTGCGCTCGGCGACCCAGGGGCCGGACGAGTTCTCGATCCTGCCGACGAAGCCGCTCGAGATGCCGACGGATTTCGCGGCGCTTCCGGCCCCGACACCGGGCGGCAGGAACCGCGCCGACCGCGACCCGGATGCCGAAATCGCCACGGCGCTTGGCGGCCGCCCGGCGGCCACGCGCGGCGCGGTCCCGGCCGCCGATCGGGCGATTGTCGCCCAGGCCACGCGCTTCGGCCTCCAGGAGGGAATACGCGCCACATTGGCGGCCGAGGATCTGGCATGGCGCCGGGCCCACGACGGCCGGCTTCTCGAGCGCGTCTTCCGCGTCAACGTCTATTTCCGCGCCTATGCGCCGATGGCGCTCGACAAGTATGCCGAGCTCGATCGCTGGCGGCGGGCGGGCGTCAAGACCGTGGCGGCGCCCCCGCAGAACCCCGAAGCGGCCAGGTAGGGGCACCGAGATGCGCCCTGGACGGATTGCAATCCGGCTCTGGCAGGGTCTTGCCATTGCGGCGCTGGCGGCGCTCGTTGCGGTCCGCGCCGGGGCGGCGGCCCCGACGACCTACCGGCTCGACAACGGGCTCGAGCTTGTCGTGATCGAGGACCACCGTGCCCCCGTCGTCGTCCATATGGTCTGGTATCGCACCGGCGCCGCCGACGAGCGGCCGGGCAAGTCCGGCATCGCCCATTTCTTCGAACATCTCATGTTCAAGGCAACGGACGAGCTTCAGCCCGGCGAGTTCTCGCGGATCGTCGAACTCAATGGCGGCACGGACAACGCCTTCACGACCTGGGACTACACGGCCTATTTCCAGCGTGTGGCGGCGGATCGGCTTGGGCTGATGATGAAGATGGAAGCGGACCGGATGCGCGATCTGCGGCTCAGCGATGACGTCGTGCTGACCGAACGCTCGGTGATCCTGGAAGAGCGGAACCAGCGGGTCGACGGCGATCCCGGCGCGCTCTTTTCCGAACAGCGGCGCGCCGCCCAGTTCCTGAACCATCCCTACGGCATTCCGGTGATCGGCTGGCGGCACGAGATTGCGGCGCTGACCGCCGATGACGCGCGCGCCTTCTACCGGCGATACTACGCGCCGAACAACGCGATCGTCGTCGTCGCGGGCGACGTCGACCCGGCCCGGGTCCGCGAACTGGCCGAGCGCCACTATGGCCCCCTTGCCCCGTCCAAGGACATCCCGCCGCGTCTTCGTCCGCAAGAACCCCCGCAGCTTGCCGAGCGCCGGCTTGTCTCGATCGACGAGCGCGTGGCCCAGCCGTATCTCGTCCGGACCTACCTGGCGCCGGAACGCGACCCCGGCAACCAGCGCGAGGCGGCGGCGCTGACGATCCTTTCGGCGCTTCTGGGCGGGAACGGGCTGACCTCGGTCCTGGGGGAGGCGCTGCAACTCGAACGCAAGCTCGCAATCCACGTCTCGGCCGGCTACGACGGCACGGCCGTCGACGACACGACCTTTTCGATTGTTGCCGTGCCGGCGCCGGGGGTCACGCTCGAATCGCTCGAGTCGGCGATGGACGAAACGCTCGCGCGCTTTCTCGAACGCGGCATAGACGCCGAGCGCTTTTCCCGCGTGAAGACCCAGGTGACGGCGGGCGAGATCTATGAACGCGACTCGCTTCAGGCCCTTGCGCACCGCTACGGGGCGGGGCTTGCCGTGGGGCTTTCGCTCGAGGATATCGAGGCCTGGCCCGACATCCTGCACTCGGTCACGGCGGACGAGGTTCTGGCCGCCGCGCGCCGTCTTCTGGACCGGCGCCATGCCGTCACGGGCTTTCTTGCCGGCCGGCCCGAGGAGGTGCGCCAGTGAAGTCTCCCTGGACAGCCCTTGTCGGCACGCTCATGGCCGTATTCGTCCTTCTGGCGACACCGGCGCGCGCCGTCGACATTCAGGAACTGACGTCGCCGTCGGGCATTTCCGCCTGGCTGGTCGAGGATCATACGCTGCCCTTCGTCGCGCTCGAGATCCGTTTTCGCGGCGGCACCAGCCTTGATGCGCCGGGAAAGCGGGGCGCGACCTACTTCATGGCGGGACTTCTGGAAGAAGGGGCGGCCGACATGGATGCAGCGGCCTTTGCCGCCCGGCGCGAAAGCCTTGGCGCCGTCCTGTCGTTCGATGCTTATGACGATGCCGTCAGCGTATCAGCGCGCTTCCTGACCGAGAACCGTGCGCCGTCGGCCGATCTGTTGCGCGCCGCGTTGGTCCAGCCGCGCTTCGACCCCGAGGCGATCGAGCGGGTGCGGGCGCAGATCCTTTCGATCATCGCCGCGCGCGAGAAGGATCCCGACGAAATCGCGACCGAGACGCTCGATCGTCTTGCCTTCGACGGACACCCCTACGGCTCGGCCCCCGAGGGCACGGTGGACAGCGTGACGGGCCTGTCGCGTGACGATCTGGTGGCCGCCTGGCGGGGGGCCATCGCGCGTGACCGTCTGGTGATCGGCGCCGCGGGGGACATCACGGCCGAGGAACTGGGCAGGCTTCTTGACCGTGTCTTCGGCGACCTTCCCGCCAAGGGGGCGCCGATGCCCCCCGACGCGCCCTGGCGGCTTTCCGGGGGCACGACGGTCGTTCCCTTCCCCTCGCCCCAGTCGATCGCCTATTTCGCCCAGCGGGGACTGCGTCGGCACGATCCCGACTTCATCGCGGCCTATGTCCTCAATCACATCCTGGGCGGCGGTGGCTTCGGCTCGATCCTGATGCAGGAGATCCGAGAGAAGCGGGGACTGACCTATGGCGTCGGCACCTATCTTGTGCCGAAGGATCACGCTGAACTTCTGATCGGCCGCGTGGCCTCGTCGAACGAGACGATTGCCGAGGCGATCGCCCTTGTCCGACAGATCTGGGAGCGCGTGGCCAGGGGCGAGCTGACAGCCGAAGAGCTCGATGCCGCCAAGCGCTATCTGACGGGTGCCTATCCCTTGCGTTTCGACGGCAACGGCAACATCGCCCGGATCCTCGTCGGGATGCAGCTCGACCGGATGCCCGCGAGCTATGTCAACGAACGCAATGCATTGGTCGAGGCGGTGACGCTCGACGATCTGCGGCGGGTGGCCCGACGCCTTCTCGACCCCGAAGGTCTGCACTTCGTCGTGGTCGGCCAGCCCGAGGGGCTTGACTGAAAACCCGGGCATTCGACGGGTGACTCCCTTGCCGGCTTCGTGCTAGGTTTTGTGGGATGACAGCGCAGGACCGCAACATAAGCCAGAAACGGACGATTCGACCGCTGGACGAGGCGGCGATCAATCGCATCGCCGCGGGCGAGGTCGTCGAGCGGCCCGCATCAGCCGTCAAGGAGCTGGTCGAGAACAGTCTCGACGCGGCTGCCGATCGGATCGAGGTCACCATCGCGGCCGGCGGCAAGACGCTTGTGCGGGTCGCCGACGACGGTCACGGCATCCCGCCCGAGGAGCTCCCGCTTGCCTTGGCGCGCCACGCGACATCGAAGATCGACGGCAGCGACCTCGTGCACATCCGATCGTTCGGTTTCCGGGGCGAGGCGTTGGCCTCGCTCGGGGCCGTAGCCCGGGTGACGATTACCTCGCGGGCCGAGGGCGCCGACGGCGCGGCGACCATCACGGCCGAGGCGGGACGTCTGGGCCCGGTGCGTCCGGCGGCGCTCGGCCGCGGCACGGTGGTCGAGGTGCGCGATCTCTTCCATGCGACGCCGGCGCGGCTGAAGTTCCTGCGTGCAGACCGGGCCGAGGCCCAGGCCGTGGGCGACATCGTCCGCCGGCTGGCGATGGCCGCGCCCGCGGTCGGCTTCGTCCTCAGGGATGCGACGCAGGGCGGCGAGGGGCGCGTCGTCCTCCGGCTTGCGGCCGAGAAAGGGGCAGACGCGCTTGCCGCCCGGGTCGGCGCGATCCTCGGCCGCGACTTCGCCGATAATGCCGTGCCGGTTGCGTGCGAACGGGACGGCATCCGCCTTGACGGGCTGGCGGCCCTGCCGACCTATTCGCGCGGGTCGGCCGTTCAGCAGTTCTTCTTCGTCAACGGACGTCCGGTGCGCGACCGGCTTCTCATCGGGGCGCTCAGGGCGGCCTATGCCGATTTCCTGTCGCGTGATAGGCACCCGGCCGCGGTGCTGTTCGTGCGCATAGACCCCGAACGCGTGGACGTCAACGTCCACCCCGCCAAGGCCGAAGTGCGCTTCCGCGAACCCGGGCTGGTCCGTGGGCTTGTCGTCTCGGGTCTTCGTCACGCGCTGGCCGAGGCCGGACACCGGGCCTCGTCGACCGTGGCGGGCGCCGCGCTGGGCGCATTCCGCGCGCCCGAGGCACCGCGCGGCACGCCTGGCGGCGCAGTCGGCGGCGCAATGCGCGCCGGCGGCCTTTCCCCTCGGGGTCCCGCGCCCCAGCCCGATTGGCAGGCGCCGCCCATGCCGGGCCTTGCCGAGGATCCGGCGGCGCTTTCGGCGCGCGTGGAGCCCGTCGAGGACGACCAAGCCGGCATCGATTGCCCCCTTGGCGCGGCGCGCGCGCAGCTTCACGAAAACTACATCGTCGCCCAGACCCGCGACGGGGTGGTGATCGTCGACCAGCACGCGGCCCACGAGCGCCTCGTCTACGAGCGTCTGAAGGCCCAGGCGGCCGCGCAGGGGATCGTGCGGCAGGCGCTTCTTGTCCCCGAGGTCGTGGAACTTGGCGAAGCGGCGGCCCAGTCTCTTCTCGACGAGGCCGAGGCGCTTCGCTCCCTTGGCCTTGTGATCGAGCCCTTCGGGCCCGGCGCCGTCGTCGTGCGCGAGGTTCCGGCCCTTCTTGGCGCGCGAGCGGCGGCGCCGATCCTGCGCGACATCGCTGACGAACTGGCCGAGGGCGGCATGGGGCCCGGCCTTGGCGGGCGCATCGACGCCGTCTTGTCGCGGATGGCCTGCCATGGGTCGGTGCGCTCGGGGCGGCGCATGACGGCGGCCGAGATGAATGCGCTTCTTCGGGAAATGGAAGCGACGCCGCACAGCGGCCAGTGCAACCACGGCCGGCCGACCTATATCGAACTGAAGCTGTCTGACATCGAAAGGCTGTTCGGGCGCGCATGACCATCGAGATCGCCGGAAGAACAATCGACCTCTCGGACCCCTGGGTCCTGATCGCGCTGGGCGGCGGCGCGGTGGCGCTTGTCGGGCTCGTGCTTCTGGTGGCGGCGGTGCGGGCGGCGCGCCGCTCTGCGCGGGCAACCGAACCCCTGGTTGCCGAAATGGCGCGGCTTGGCCAACGGGTCGAGACGCTTTCGGTCGGCCAGCAACAGCTTGCGGGCGGCCTGACCCATGTTGCCGAAGCGCAGGCGGCAAGCCAGTCCAACATGCTGAAACTGATGGAGAACCGGCTTGCCGAAGTGACGCGGGCGATGAACGAGAACCTGCACGAAAGCGCAAGGCGCACGGCGCGCTCGCTTGGCGATCTCCAGCAGCGGCTCGAGACCATCGACAAGGCCCAAGCCAAGATCGAGAAGCTTTCGGGCAACGTCCTTGGCCTGCAGGACATCCTGTCGAACAAGCAGACCCGCGGCGCCTTCGGCGAGATCCAGCTGAACGACATCGTATCCAAGGCGCTGCCGTCGGACAGCTATACCTTCCAGGCGACGCTTTCGAACGGCCGGCGGGCCGACTGTCTTCTCCACCTGCCGAACCCGCCGGGTCCCATCGTCATCGATGCCAAGTTCCCGCTCGAACCCTATGAGGCGCTGGTGAACGCCTCGACCCCGCAGGACCAGCAGCGCGCGTTGTCGCAGCTTCGCCAGGCCGTGCGCACGCATATCAAGGCAATCGCCGAGCGCTATATCGTTCAGGGCGAGACCGCCGACGGCGCGCTCATGTTCCTTCCGTCCGAGGCGGTCTATGCGGAACTGCACGCACGCCTGCCCGACGTCGTGCGCGAGGGGTTCGCAGCCCGCGTCTGGATCGTCTCTCCGACCACCTGCATGGCGACGCTGAACACCATGCGCGCGATCCTGAAGGATGCCCGGATGCGCGAGCAGGCCGGCGCCATCCGTCGCGAACTGTCGCTACTCTTCCAGGACGTCGAACGCCTGGGCCAGCGCGTCGAGAACCTGGATCGCCACTTCGGACAGGCGGCGAAGGACATTTCCGAAATCAGGATATCGGCCGACAAGGCCGGCCGGCGGGCGCGGCGCCTCGACAACTTCGACTTCGAGGAACTGGCCCCCGAGGCATCGCCCCCCGCCGCACCGCTGCCCCTTGCCCGCAAGCGCGAAAGCTAGGTTTTCCCCCTGGCCGGCATTTCCGCGGCGGGCCCGGGCTTCTTTCCCGACGCGCTTTCCAAGGCGCTTTCCCACGGGCCGGCGATCGGGTGCCGCCATGGCCAACCGGGGACGGGCGGTCAGGACGGGCGGTCAGATCGGGATGTCGTCCCCGGGTGGGGGCGTGTCCTCGTCGGCCGCTTCGCTTTCCAGGTGATCGACCAGTTCGAGGTGTTGGGCCAGTTCGGCAACGACATCGAGCCATTCCGCGACGAGTACCGGGTCGGAGGGGGCGGCCGACACGCCGGGACCGATGCGCCCGTCGAGCACCGCCTCGACCGCCAGCGCGACCGGGACCGAGACAAGGCGCGCCATCGCCGACCCGCGCTCGTCGCCCCAGGCGTCGAGGACCCAGCTCTTGTGATAGACGGTGCGGCCCTCGCGGACCGCTTCGAGGCTGACGACCAGGACCACCCGGTCCGGTTCGCCCTCGCCATAGGCGTTCTCTTCCCACAGCCTTTCGGACAGGGCGCCGAGCGTTTCGTCGCGATCGGGGCTTGCCTCGCTTTCCTCGATCTCCTCGAAGATCGGGGTCCATGCGTCCTTCCAGCCCTTGAGACGCAGCGTGCCTCGGACGAAGCGCCGGATCTTCCACTCCGGCGAAAAGCCGTACTGTTCGATGAAGGGCACCGAGTTGCGGTTCGGATAGACTTCGAAGACCTCCGGCCTGGCAAGCGGGGCGACGAATTCCGACACGGCTTCCCAGGGCCGCGGGAACTCCTGCACGCTGCCGCCCTCGACGGCCCGCGCCGGGGTTCCAAGCGCCTTGAGGACGCCAAGCGGCGACCACGAGAACTTGTAACGCAGCGCGTTCGGGACCTTCGGCACCCCTCCGCAATACGAAATGAAGGACAGTTCGTTGTCGGGATGTTCGGCGGCCGAGTTGCGATAGTCGTCGACCAGCCAGTGCGCCATCAGATGGTCGATGCCCGGATCCAGCCCGACCTCGTTGACAAGGGCGACGCCAGCCGCGCGTGCTTCCGCGTCCAGGGCCTTCATCTCGGGCGAGATGTAGGACGACGAGACGAAATGGGCCCCGTGCGCAATGGCAAGCCGCGCCAGCGGCACGTGGAATTCGCCCGGCAGCATCGAGACGACGACATCGCCGGGTTCCAGGGCTTCGGCCAGTGCGTCGGGCGCGAAGGGGCGGATGTCCCGCGTGATGTCGCCGACGGCGGCCGCGG
>RFGD01000076.1 GCA_003696705.1 Alphaproteobacteria bacterium
CGGACAGCTTGTCGGAAACGAGAACCTTGGGTGCCATGAGATGGCTCCTTCAATCAGTTGAAATCTCGGGCAGTTTTCGGATCAGGCGGCAAGTGCCTGGCGCTCGGCGCGATAGGCCCATTCGATCCACGGCATCAGCGCTTCCAGATCGCTCGCCTCGACCGTGGCACCGCACCAGATACGCAGACCGGCCGGCGCGTCCCGGTAGGCGCCGATGTCAAGGGCGACGCCCTCGGCCTCGAGCCGCTTGACGACGGCCTTTGCGAAGGCGGCCGGATCGGCGATGGCCGGGTCAGTGAACCGCAGGCACACGCTGGTCGTCGAGGCCGTTGCCGGATCCTCGGCCAGATCGGCGATCCAGTCCCTGTCGGCAATGAAGTCGCGTACGACGCGGGCGTTCGCCTCGGTCCGGGCGATGAGGGCCGGAAGGCCGCCGATCTCGCGCGCCCAGTCGAGCGCCATCAGGTAGTCCTCGACGCACAGCATGGACGGCGTGTTGATGGTCGCGCCCTGGAAGATGCCCTCGATCAGCTTGCCGCCCTTGGTCATGCGGAAGAGCTTCGGAAGCGGCCAGGGCGGGGTGTAGCTTTCGAGCCGCGCGACGGCCCGGGGCGAAAGGATGATGACGCCATGCGCGGCCTCGCCGCCCATGACCTTCTGCCACGAGAAGGTCGTGACATCGAGCTTGTCCCACGGCAGTTCCATCGCGAAGGCCGCCGAGGTCGCGTCGCAGATGGTCAGCCCCTCGCGCGTGGCGGGGATCACGTCGCCCGAGGGGACCCGCACACCGGACGTCGTCCCGTTCCAGGTGAAGACCACATCCGCGTTCCAGTTCACGGCCGAGAAATCAGGGAGTTGGCCGTAATCGGCCTCGTGCACGCGGGCCGGCAGGCGCAGCTCTTTGACGACATCCGTGACCCAGCCCTTGCCGAAGCTTTCCCAGGCAAGAATCTCGACATCACGGGCGCCGAGGAGCGACCAGAGCGCCATTTCGACCGCGCCGGTGTCCGACCCGGGCACGATGCCGATGCGATAGTCCTCGGGCACGCCAAGGATCTCGCGCGTGCCGTCGATGGCCGCCTTCAGCCGTGCCTTGCCGACGGCCGACCGGTGCGAGCGGCCGAGCGGGGCATCCGCCAGTTTGTCGAGGGAGAATCCGGGATACTTGGCACAGGGCCCGGAGGAAAAACGCGGATTGGCCGGCCGCGCCGCCGGTTTGTTCAGGGTCTGCATTGCATATCCTTCCAGATATTCGCCCCTCGGTGGGGAGGGGTGTCCCGCGAATGGCGATATGTGCTTGCGGCCTCTTTCGCAAGTGCAAAAATGCCTCTATAGCGGCATTCGAGAGCAGGAAAGCGACACGCGTGTCCACTATCGGAAACTCTTCATGCAGATCGTCAGCCTTCAGACGAACCCGGCGCGGCGCGACCTTGACCCGGCCACCGTCGACAGCCTCCGCAACGCCTGGGGCGGCGGCGAGATAACCTGGCTTGCACCCGATCTGGCGGCCGAGTTCGCCGTCGCCTCGGTGCCCGCCAATGCCGCCGAGGTTGCCGAGGCGCTTCGTGCGCGCGGCCTTGACGTCAATGTCCTGCCGGCCCGCGGGCGCCGGAAGCGGCTTCTGGTTGCCGACATGGATTCGACCATGATCGACCAGGAGTGCATCGACGAGCTTGCCGCCGAAGCTGGCGTCGGGCCGCGCGTCGCCGAGATCACCCGTCGTGCCATGAATGGCGAGCTGGACTTCGAAGGCGCGCTGCGCGAACGCGTGTCACTTCTCGAGGGCCTGTCCGAGACGGTGATCGAGCACGTCTTGCGCGACCGGATCACGCTGGCGGCGGGCGCGCGGGCCTTGGTCGCGACCATGAAGGCGCACGGGGCCCACACGCTTCTGGTCTCGGGCGGGTTCACGCATTTCTCGGCGTCGGTTGCGCAGAAGATCGGGTTTGACGAGCATCGGGCCAACCGGCTTGTCGTCGAAGGGGGCAAGCTGGCCGGGCGGGTGCACGAGCCCATTCTGGGGCGCGATGCGAAGGTTGCCGCGCTGGACGAGGTGGCCCGCGCCAAGGGGCTTTCGCCGGCCGATGCGCTGGCCGCCGGGGATGGCGCGAACGACCTGGGGATGCTTCTGCGCGCCGGGATGGGCGTCGCGGTTCACGCGAAGCCCTCTGTGGCGGCCGCCGCGCCGCTTCGGATCGATCACGGCGATCTGACGTCGCTTCTCTATCTTCAGGGCTACGCCGAGGACGAGATCGTCACGTCCTGATGCCCGATGCCGCGGCCGCCGCGCCGTTGATGAAGAGGTCGGCGGCAAGCGCGGCGTATTCCTCTCGGCTGATGCCACGCCCCGGACGATGCCAGAGGTAGAACCAGTTGAGCAGGGCGAAGGCGCTCATGGTCAGGGCGCGAAGGCGATCGGGCGGGGTTTCCGCCGGCACCAGGGGGCGAATCGCCTCGGCCATCGCGGCGACAAGGCGCCGCTGGTGGGCGATCAGGCGGTCGCGAAGCTCGCTGTCGAGCGCATCCAGGCTTTCGAGCTGCAGCTTGTGTTCGGCGTCGGCGTCCCGGTAGGCGATCAGGATGTCGCGAAAGAGCGCCCGGACCCGCGGTTCGCCCGGCGGCTCGGCCCGGTCCTCGAGCAGGGTCACAAGCGTCGAGAGATGCGCGTCCAGGATGTCGAACAGCAAGGCCTCCTTGCTGTCGTAGTAGTGATACAGAAGCGCCTTTGATACCCCACAGGCGCGGGCGGCCCCGGCCATCGAGGCACGATCGAAGCCCCGGTCGGCGAAGTGGCGCGCCGCGCCCTTGCGGATTGCGGCGCGCTTCTGCTCGTGGTCTCGGGCCAGGCCGCGGGCCATGGCTCAGTCCTTCGGCCGGTTGTCGACGATGCGAACGGCCTTGCCCTGGCTTCGGGGCACGCCACCGGGGTCTGCCACGCGCACGGCCACGGTGACGCCCACCACGTCCTTGATACGCCGGGCCAGATGGCGCGCGGCAAGCTCGCGCATCTCGGGCGCGGCGGTGTCTGGAAGCGCCTCGACATGGACGGTCATCTCGTCCATGCGTCCCGTGCGGCCGAGCTCGATCTGGAAATGGGGGGCCAGACCTTCCATGGCCAGAAGCTGTTCCTCGATCTGGGTCGGGAAGACGTTGACGCCGCGCAGGATGATCATGTCGTCCGA
>RFGD01000077.1 GCA_003696705.1 Alphaproteobacteria bacterium
ACCACCGGCTGGCCCGTCGAGATGCCGCCCAGAATGCCGCCGGCGTGATTGGACGCGTATTCGGGGCCCGACGGGCCCATCGATATCTCGTCGGCATTGGCCTCGCCCGTCAGGGCGGCGGCGGCCATGCCTTCGCCGATCTCGACACCCTTGACGGCGTTGATCGACATCATGGCGCTGGCAAGTTCGGCGTCGAGCTTTGCATAGATCGGCGCCCCCAGCCCCGGCGGCACGCCGGTGGCGACGACCTCGATCTCGGCGCCGACCGAGCTTCCGGCCTTGCGCAATGCGTCAAGGTAGCTTTCCCATTCGGAGGCCGCGACGGGGTCGGGCGCCCAGAAGGGATTGCGCTCGATCTCGTCGGCGTCGAAGCGGCTGCGGTTGATGGCCTTTTCGCCCATGCGCACCATGTAGCCCTGAATTCGGATGCCGGGCAGCAGCCGGTCGAGGACAGCGCGCGCAACGCCGCCGGCCGCGACGCGGGCCGCCGTCTCGCGGGCCGAGGATCTGCCCCCGCCGCGAGGGTCGCGAAGTCCGTATTTCTGGAAATAGGTGATGTCGGCGTGTCCCGGACGAAAGGTGTCGGCAATGTCGCCATAGTCCTTCGATCGCTGGTCGACATTGCGGATCAGAAGCTGGATCGGCGTGCCCGTGGTCCGGCCTTCGTAGACGCCCGACAGGATTTCGACCCGGTCGGGTTCGCGCCGCTGGGTGGTGAAGCGGCTCTGCCCCGGGCGCCGGCGGTCCAGCCAGTGCTGGAGCATGGGCTCTGACAGGGGGATGCCCGGCGGGCAACCGTCGACCGTGGCGCCGATCGCCGGCCCGTGGCTTTCGCCCCAGGTCGTGAAGCGGAAGATGTGTCCGAAGGTGTTGAAACTCATGGATCGCCTTTCCTTTGCTTCCGTCTATCCTCCGGCGCCGGGCCGCTCAAGAGCGATGCCGGAATCGGCTTGCCGGTCAGGCGCGCCACCGATAAGGTGCCGCCTACCTCGGGGTGCCCCGCAAGGGGCTGAGACGCGGCGACGCGAACCCGTTGAACCTGAACCGGTTAGAACCGGCGGAGGGAAGGTCGGAATTGCCTCCACCCAACCCCCGCCCGTGGTGAATGGAGGAACCACACATGCGACTTGCCTCGATTGCCGCGGGACTTCTTGCCCTTGCAGGCCCCGTGATGGCCGACGAGAAGCCCGTGCTCACAGTCTACACCTATGACAGCTTCGTTTCCGACTGGGGCCCGGGCCCGGCGGTCGAGGCGGCCTTCGAGGAAACCTGTGGCTGCGATCTGAAATTCGTGGGCACCGGCGACGGTGCCGCGCTTCTGGCGCGCCTCCGGCTCGAGGGCGCGCGGACGGACGCCGACGTCGTCCTCGGCCTTGATACGAACCTGACGCACCAGGCGGCCGAGACCGGGCTCTTTGCGCCGCACGGGGTCGAGGTGCCCGACCTCGATCTGCCGATAGCCTGGGACGATCCGCTTTTCCTGCCCTATGACTGGGGCTATTTCGCCTTCGTCTATGACAAGACGCGGGTCACGGACGTCCCCCATTCCTTCCCGGAACTGGCCGAGAGCGATCTCAGGATCGTCATCGAGGACCCGCGCTCGTCAACACCGGGGCTTGGTCTTCTCCTGTGGGTCAAGACGGCCTATGGCGACGACGCCGAGCGCATCTGGCAGGGCCTGGCCGACAACATCGTGACCGTCACCAAGGGATGGTCCGAGGCCTACGGCATGTTCCTTGACGGAGAGGCGGACATGGTGCTGTCCTACACGACCTCGCCGGCCTATCACCTGATCGCCGAGGAGGACGACAGCAAGGCAGCCGCCGCCTTCGACGAAGGGCACTACATGCAGGTCGAAGTGGCCGGGAAGGTCGCCGGCACGGACCAGCCGGCGCTTGCCGATGCGTTCCTCGAGTTCATGCTGTCGGATCGCTTCCAGTCGATCATCCCGACGACGAACTGGATGTATCCGGCGCGTGTCCCGGCGGACGGGCTTCCGAAGGGGTTCGAAACGCTCGTCAAGCCGTCGCGGGCGCTCCTTCTTCCTGCCGACAAGGCGGCGGCGGTGCGCGATCAGGCGCTTGGGGAATGGCTCGCCGCCCTGTCGCGCTAGGTGCGACCGTCATCGCGGGGGCGGCGGCAGCCGCCCTCGTGCTTGCGCTCACGGTCGGCACATTGGCCGCCGTTGCGCTGCGGGCCGAGTTCTCTCGTGGCCTTGGCCCGGCCGAATGGGCCGCGATCCGCTTCACGCTCTGGCAGGCGACGCTTTCGGCGCTTCTGAGCACCGTGCTTGCCGTGCCGGTGGCCCGGGCGCTGGCGCGGCGGCACTTTCCCGGCCGGGCGCTTCTGGTCACGCTTCTTGGGGCGCCCTTCATCCTGCCGGTCATTGTTGCCGTTCTCGGGATCGTCGCCGTGTTCGGGCGCGGCGGCTGGGTCAACGCCGCCCTTTCGGCGGTCGGCCTTGGGCCGGTGTCGATCTACGGCCTGCCGGGTGTTCTTCTGGCGCACGTGTTCTTCAACCTGCCGTTGGCGACGCGGCTTGTCTTGCAAGGGTGGCTCGGCATCCCGGCCGAGCGCTTTCGCCTTGCCGCGGCACTCGGGTTCGGGCCGGCCGATATCGCCCGGCACATAGAGCGGCCGATGTTGCGGGCCGTCCTGCCCGGGGCCTTTGCCGTCATCTTCCTGATCTGCATGACAAGTTTCGCCGTGGTCCTTGCGCTTGGCGGGGGGCCGCGGGCGACGACCATCGAACTGGCGATCTATCAGGCGTTCCGCTTCGATTTCGATCTGGGCAAGGCGGCGCTTCTGGCGACGATCCAGTTCGCATTGTGCGTCGCGGCGGCCGGCGCGGCGCGGTTTGTGACCGTGCCCGAGGCGGCGGGACCGGGCCTCGACCGCCCGCGCGAGTTGTACCTGCACGGTCGTCTTCGGGCCGCGGCCGACGCTTTGTGGATCACGCTTTCCGCGGTATTCCTTCTGGCGCCGCTGGCCGCCGTCGTCCTGCGTGGCGCCCCGGCGATCGCGGCCTTGCCCCACCCCGTCTGGGCGGCCGCCGGGCGGTCGGTGGTCGTTTCGGTGCCGTCGGCGTTTCTCTCGGTGGGGCTCGGGCTCGCCATGGCCGCGGCCATTGCGCGGCTTGGCCGGCGGCGCGGTGCGGCGGTGCTCGAGGGGATCGGCTACCTCTCGGTCGCCGCTTCGCCGCTGGTGATCGGCACGGGGCTCTTCATCCTGATCTTTCCGATCGCCGACCCGGCGCGGCTTGCCCTTGCGGTCACGGCGGTGGTCAACGCGGTCATGAGCCTTCCTTTCGTCCTTCGCGCGCTGGTGCCAGAGCTTCGCCGGATCGAGGCGGATCACGGGCGGCTGGCCGACAGTCTGGGCATGCACGGCTGGGCGCGCTACCGGCTGTTGATCCTGCTGCGGGCACGCCGGGCGCTTGGCTTCGGGCTTGGGCTTGCGGCCGCGCTGTCGATGGGGGATCTTGGCGTCATCGCGCTTTTTGCCGACCCCGAGGGGGCGACCCTGCCGCTTCAGATCTATCGGCTCATGGCGTCCTATCGCATGGCCGATGCGGCCGGCGCGGCGCTTCTTCTTCTGGCGCTGAGCCTGTCGGCCTTCTGGCTGTTTGACCGGGGAGGAAGGCTTGGGGCTGACGCTTGACGATGTGCTGGTGCGGCTGGGCGATTTCACGCTGACGGCCGACTTCTCGGTGCCGGACCGGGCCATGGTGTCTGTGCTGGGGCCGTCCGGGGCGGGCAAGTCGACACTTCTGTCGACGATCGCGGGGTTTCTGCGGCCAGAGCGCGGGCGCATCCTGTTCGACGG
Source organism: Alphaproteobacteria bacterium (assembly GCA_003696705.1). Taxonomy (GTDB): domain Bacteria; phylum Pseudomonadota; class Alphaproteobacteria; order Rhodobacterales; family Rhodobacteraceae; genus RFGD01. Next base: position 3,826 of record RFGD01000077.1, read on the forward strand.
CCAGGACATCACGGACCTTGCACCCGGTGCGCGGCCCGTCAGCATCCTGTTCCAGGACGCGAACCTGTTCCCGCATCTGACGGCGGCGCAGAATGTCGGGCTCGGCCTGCGGCCGGATCTGCGGCTTTCGTCCGAAGACTGGGCCAGGGTCGACGAGGCGCTGGCGCGGGTCGGGCTTGCAGGTCTTGGCGCACGCCGCCCGGCCGAGCTTTCCGGCGGTCAGCAGGGGCGCGTGGCCTTGGCGCGGGCCCTTCTGAGGCGGCGGCCCCTGTTGCTCCTGGACGAACCCTTCTCGGCCCTCGGCCCCGCGCTCAGGGCCGAGATGCTGGATCTGGTCGCGGAGATCGCGCAAGAGGCGGGTTCGACGCTTCTCATGGTTTCGCACGATCCGCGCGACGCGGCGCGCATCGGCGGGCTTGCGATCGTCGTCGCCGAGGGCCGGGCATCGCCGCCGGCGCCGGTTGCGACGCTCCTTGCCGATCCGCCCGAGGCGCTCAGACGGTATCTTGGTGCCGAGACCGCCCCGGGCACCAGCCGGGATCAGGCGGGACGGGCCTCGTAGCCAGCTTCCGAGAGCGCCTTCAGGATCCTGTCGGTCGGCGCGGCCGTGGACACGACCACGGTCCGGTCGCCAAGGTCGCATTTCACCTCGGCCGCAGGATCGAGCTCGGTCAGTGCCTTCTCGATCGTGGCGACACAGTGGTTGCAGCTCATGTCGGGCACGCTAAGTCGGATCATTTCTGCTACCCCTCGATTGATCCTGATGCCTTTTCGAACCTTCCCGCGCGGGAAGGTCAAGGGCCCCGACACAAGCGAAACGGGCGGCCGAATGGCCGCCCGTTCCATTTTTCGATCCGAGACGGGGTTCCGTCAGGCGCGGTATTCCTTCGACTTGAAGGTCACGCCCTTGGCCCGCGGCGTCGCATCCGAGAGCTTCCGGATGTTGCCCCAGGTGTGCTTGTAGTCGGGCAGCACCAGCTCGTTGACGCCCGGGTTCACGATGTTGCCCTGGCTGCCGGCCGGCGAGCCGAAGACCATGGCCACCTGGTTCCGCTTCATGGTTTCGGTCGGATAGGCCATGCCCTGGGTCGCCCCGTTCTCGTTCGTGATCTCGACGAGGTCACCCTTCGAGATGCCGAGTTCGGCCATGTCCTCGGGGTTCATCTCGATGAACGGATACGGGAAGCGGTCCTGGATGAACTCGTTCTCCTGGTCGAGGAACTGGTTCTGCCAGAAGATGTTCGCCCGGACGTTGTTGACCCAGAAGCGGTGGGTGGCCTTCTCGCGGGCCTTGCCAGGCGCCTGCCAGCCGCGCCACTTCGAGGCGCAGAACAGGGCCTTCTTGTCTTCGCGGCCGTGCCGGTCGAACTTGCCGTCGGCATAGAGCCGCGGCGTGCCGACAAGCTTGCCGTTGTCGAAGCCGACGACGGGCTCCTGGACGCCGTTGTTGCCCATGGCGCGCAGGCGGTCGTAGGTGACCTCGGGGTTGCCCTGATGGTAGCCATCCATGAAGGCGTCTTCCTCGGTCTCCCAGTCATAGCCCTTGAACTGGTCGGCATAGGCGTCGTGGCCCATTTCGCGCAGGACACGTTCCATGTTCTGGGCGATGCCGGCCGCGATCAGGCAGTCGGGCTTCGACTGGCCGTAGGGGTCCATGTACCGCTCGGACAGACGCAGGCGCCGTTCGCCGTTCATCGACGTCAGGTTCATCTCGTTGGCCTCGCAGGCGGGCAGGATGACATGCGCTGCCTGACCGATCTGGCTGTGGATGATGTCCGCGTTGACGATGAACAGACCACCCGCGTTCACCGCGGCGACGATCGCATCGACGAGCTGCTCGCGCGTGCCGCCGGCTGCCGCATCCATGGCCTCCTTGACCATCTGCGAACGCCGGTTGATGGCGCGCTTGAACTGCGCCGCGTTGAGCGTCGTCTTGTAGTGGTCGCAGGCCCAGACGTGGTAGACCTTGCCGCCGCCATTGATCAGAAGCTGGTCGACGTATTCGCACGGACGGCCGACATGGGCGTCGGACGGGCGGTAGTAGCCCTCCTGGTGGCCGCCCAGACGGCAGCAGCCGCCGCCTTCGCGGCCGATGTTGCCGGTGGCCAGCGCAACGTTCACCAGCGCGCCGATGGTGCGGTAGTTGTCGTTGCCCCAGATGATGCCCTTCTCGTAGGCGGTCACGCACTTGCGGCGCGAGCCGTCGTCCTTCGGCTTGGCGATCCATTCGGCCGCCTTGACGATGTCTTCGGCCGGCACGCCGCAGATCTCGGCGGCCTCCTCGACCGACGTGCGGCAGGACTCGAGCGCATACTCGAGGCTGCCAAGGCCGGCGGGGTGGGCTTCGTCAAGCGGCACGGCCTCGCCGTCGCGGTAGGTCGATGCCTCGATGAAGTCCTTGTCGTGCCAGCCCTTGTCGACGATGTAGGTGAGCAGCGCGTTGAACAGCACCATGTCGGTGCCCTCGTTGATCGCCAGGTGCAGGACATTGTCCTTGCCGGCGACCTCCTCGGCGGCGTTCACCGTGACGGTCCGGCGCGGGTCCACCATGATGAACTTGGCGCCGTTGCGCATGCCCGGAACCATGTGGTTCAGGAACAGGTTCGTCTGCGTCTCGAGCGGGTTGGCGCCGACCACGAAGATCGTGTCCGTCACCTCGTAGTCCGAGTAGCTGTAGTTCAGCTCGCCCACGCCCATGTCGCGCGACGAGTGCACCTCGGAGTTGTAGCCCGGGCGGTTGTGGATCCGGGCGTTCTTCACCTTCATCGACTGGAAGTAGAGCTTGCCGGTGCCCCAGGTGTTCTCGTAACCGCCGGCCGAGCCGCCGTGGTCGAACATCGAGACGACCAGATCGTCTTCCGAGCCCTCGGTGACCACACGGGCCGTGACGCGGGCGACAAGGTCAAGCGCGTCGTCCCACGAGGTCGGCTGCCACACGCCGTTGCGCCAGACCATCGGGTCGGCAAGACGCTGCTGCTGGGTGCCGGTGACGTCGGACGGCCGGTTCTCGGCCATGCGGGCGCCGCGGATCGAGCCGAGGCCCGAGTTGACGACACAGTCCTTGTCCGGAACGACCACAAGATGCACGTCTTCGCCGTTCTGCTTGACGATGTTGTACATCGAGGGCGCGACCCAGGTGCCTTCGGCGGGCTGCTGCTCGCTCAGGTCGACACCGAAGGCGTTGTCCTTGAGGGTGCCCTGCTTGTTGCGCGGCCAGGTGTAGGCCTTGTAGCCGCATCCGACGATGCAGTAGTGGCAGGTGACGTTGTGGACCTTCGCGTCCTTGGGCGGGATCGGCAGTCGGTCGATCTGTCGTTTGTAAGCCATGTGTGTCTCCTCCCCTCAGAGCGTGTTCGACATCCGACCGAAGATCAGGTCGGAACAGCCTTCGGCGTAGATGTCGCCCTTCTCGTCCACGCGAAGGGTGAACTGCGGAAGGTTCTGCGTCGCGTGGCCCCAGACCTGCTGGCCGCCCGCCTCGACGTCGAAACGCGAGAAGTGGCCGGGGCAGTTCAGGGTGCGGTCATCGGCGTTGTAGCTCATGAAGTAGCCCTTGTGCGGGCAGAGCGTCGAAAACGCCACGATGTCGCCGTCGGGGCCGACACCGCCCTCGACCTGCTGGCCGAGCTTGATGAGCACGCCCGGGCTGTCGGCATCGGGGTATTCGATGTCCACCGGCTCGTTCACGGCCAGATCGGCGACGTTGCCAAGCTTGGTCGAGGGGTAGTCGATCTGGGCCGGGGCCGGCGTGGCCGACGCCTGGGTTCCGGTGACCGTCGTCGCGGCAACCCCCGCTGCAGCAAAGGCGCTGCCGCGAAGGAATTGCCGACGGCCGACGTCAACCATCTTCTTGCATCGCATGGATGTTTCCTCCCGTTTCAGTGAATGCCGAGAATCTATCAGACAGCCGCGCCGATGGGACGCCGAGGCGACGGCAGCAATGGCGTGTAAGGCATTGAAGCGGAATGGAAAATCCGCATGTTCGGAATTCCGAACATGTCGACGCGTCAGTCGTCGTCTTCCGACAGGCCAAGGCGCTGCATCTTCTCCCACAGCGTCGTGCGCGAGATTCGCAGGATGCGGGCCGCCTGCCCGACGTGGCCTTCCGTGCGCGACAGCGCGGCAAGGATGTGCCGGCGTTCCGCCGCTTCGCGTGCTTCCGCCAGCGTCGCGAACCTTTCGGATTCGGCGATCATCTCGGGGAAGATGTCGCCGGGCATGAGCCATTCGCCCGTCGCCGCATCGACCGCGCGGGTCATGCGGGCGCGAAGCTCGCGGCCGTTGCCCGGCCAGTCGTGGGCGCGCAGAGCGGCCGCCGCGTGGGCCGAGATCCCGCGAAGCGGCGTGGGGCGGCGGGCGTTGAGGGTCTGGAAGAACTGCGTCGCCAGCCAGACGGCATCATCGGGGCGATCCTGCAGGGGCGGTATGACGATCTCGCGGGCAAGGAGGACCGACAGAAGATCGTCGCGGACGTCCGCGGGCGCCGCGCCGTCGTCGCCCTCGGGTCCGAGGGTCGCGATCAACGCGCAGGGGGCACCGCCGCGCACGGCGGTCACAAGAACGGCCTGGGCGGCTTCGGACAGGCTGTCGAGGCCCGGAATGTAGAGCGTGCCCTCGCCGGCGGCCTCGATGGCGCGGGCCAGGGCGGCGGCGTCGTCGCGCTCGCGCCCCTCGTCAAGGATGACGAAGGGTGCCGCCGAGCGGTCCGATTCCCGGTGCATCCGCCGGGCAAGCCCCGCCTTGCCGAGGCCGCGCGCGGCGCGGATCAGAACCGGCTCGTCGCCCTTGGCGAATTCGCGGGCCATCTCGTCGACGTGGCGGGCCGCGGGGGTGATCCCGGTCTCGGCCGGGAACTCGCCTTCGCCGTCGGTGCGGATGATCTTCTGCAGCCGATCCAGGAAATCGGCAGTGTCGAACGGCTTGGTCAGATAATCCGCTGCGCCGGCGTGCAGAAGTCGCACGGCCTGGTCGATGTCGCCCTGTCCGGTGATGAAAAGGAATGGCGGCGGCGTCGTGGTGCGGCAGAGCTCGGCGAACAGTTCCTCGCCGCTGCCGTCGGGCAGGCGGATGTCGCAGACCGCCGCATCCACGGGGCGCCGGGGCGTCCGCACGGCCGGTATGCCGCGCGCCATCTGCTTGACCCAGGTGACGACGGCGCCCTCGAGTTCAAGCCGCTGGACAAGCGACGCGCCCATGATCTCGTCGTCCTCGATCAGGACGATATGGCGATCGCGAAGTGTCATCGGTTGTCCCGGTCCTTCGGTATCCGAACGGTAATGTGTGTGCGCCCCTGTTCGCGAGCGTATTCGAGCCGACCCGACAGCGCGCGGGTCAGGTCGCGCACGACCCGCAGCCCGACGCCGCCGCCGGGCCCTGCCGCCGTGTCGGAGGTCAGCCGTGCAAGCGCGGCCTTGTCAAGGCCCGGGCCCTCGTCCCAGACCGTCAGGACAAGCGCCTCGTCCTCGGTTCTTGCCCGGAGGCCGACGGTGCCCCCTGCGGGCGTCGCCGAGGCCGCATTGAGGAGGAGATTGAGGGAAATCTGCCGGATCGGGCCCGACGGGATGCCGAGGTCCCTGGCCCCCCCGAGATCGACATCCCAGTCGAGCGCCACGCGCCTGCGCGTCGCCTCGGGTTCGAAGAGGATCCTGAGATCGTTGAAATCGTTTGGCGTCAGGGGCGTCGCCTGGCGGTCGACGCGGTGTTCGGCCAGGATCGTCCGGCTGACCTCCTTGAGGTGCAGAAGACCGCGTTCCAGAAGCTCGGCCGCCGATTTCACGACCTCGGGCCGGTCGGGGTAGCTTCGGATCGTGTCGGCGGCATTCAGAAGACCGCCGAGCGGGTTGTTGATCTCGTGCGCCAGGGAAGACGACAGCCGACCCAGGCTGACATAGCGCTCGCGTTCGGCAAGGCGCCGCTCGGCCTCGGCGCGCGCTTCGATGGCCCCGGTCATGGTGTTGAACGTCTCGAGAAGGCGGCGAAGCTCGGTATCGCGCGGGGGAAGCTCGTCGGCGGGCACCGGCGTCGGCACGTCGCCGGTCGACAGCATGTGCTCGGTCAGCGCGGCGATCGGGCGCAGCATGCGCTGGATGACGA